>DAOKZM010000289.1:0-4692 GCA_035325665.1 Thermomicrobiales bacterium
CCGATGGGCCGGCCGGCTGCTGGCGTCATCGGCATCAAGCTCGGCAAGACTGACCGGGTGATGGCGGCGATCGTCGTCGACGAGGTCGCGGCGAAGGACGATCTGCTGATCGTCTCGGAGAACGGCTTCGGCAAGCGCACCGCGGTCGCGGAGTTCAACGTCCAGCGTCGCGGCGGCCAGGGTGTCACGGCCATGAAGCTGACGGCGCGCAACGGCAAGCTGGCCAGCGCCGAGCTGGTCAACCCTGAGCAGGAGGTGATGCTGATGTCCAACGATGGCATCGTCATCCGGACCCGGGTTGCCCAGATCTCGCGTTACGGGCGACAGACACAGGGCGTTGCCGTCATGCGCCTCGGCAACGGCGACCGTGTGGCGTCGATGACCGTACTCTCCGAGCAGAGCGAGGAGGCTGACGCGCTCGTCGACACGCTGGCCGATATCGAAAACGAGAATGCCGCGCCGAAGACGAATGGGCGCACGCCGAAGGCGGCGAAGTCGAAGCGTTAACCGACTTCGGGCCGGAACCGGCGTCGGCGCTGGCGGTCCATCCGGGTCGCCAACGCCGGCGCCGCCAGCAACAACACCCCGGCGACCGCCGTCACCAGCAGCGAGATGGCGTTTGACGATGTCGC
This sequence comes from Thermomicrobiales bacterium, assembly GCA_035325665.1. Classification (GTDB taxonomy): domain Bacteria; phylum Chloroflexota; class Chloroflexia; order Thermomicrobiales; family CFX8; genus JAMLIA01. The sequence continues at coordinate 633 of DAOKZM010000289.1, forward strand.
CACCGGCGTCGATCCTGAACCACGGGTGACGACCGCGACCGCGGCAGTGAACAGCACGAACCACACGACTGCATTGAGAGGTCGCAGCCGCGCATCGATCATTCCGTCGGCCAAGGTCGCCAGCGCGGCGACCATCAGCGCCGCGGAAAGACCGAGCGCTGCCTGCTGCGCTCCGAACTGGCCCGCGCCGAGGGCGAGCGCGGCAACGACCAGAGGGCCAGGCAGAAACGCGAGCGCTGCGGCCTCAGCAGGCGCCTCGGCCATCGACGTCGTCAGCGCCGAGAACAGGAACGTCACAACCAACGCGCAGCCGGTCGCGGTCGCCGCGGCGAGGACGGGTCCCCAGCCGCCGCCGACACGCTGGTCGGCAATTGCCAGGCTCGCCGCGACGAGTGCCGATGGAACCACCGCGAGCATCGTGACGGCGTCGAGCGCCGGTAGCGGCCAGCTGATCTGCGCCTCCGACCGATACACCAGGTACGCCCCAATGCCGAAGAGCGCCGCCAACGCCAGCAGCGACGCCGCCACGGCGGCGTTTCCCAATCGGCCCTCCAGCGCCGGGATGGTCAGCGTGATCGCCGCGCCAAAGGCGCGGAAGATCGTCGGCGGCACCCGCGCGCGCCAGTCGGCCGGAAACCAGGGTCGCGAAGGACGCCGCTGGCGTTGTCTGGGCGGCTGGAAGTGCCGTCGTGGCGCCGACGGCTTCGGTGCTGAGTGCTGCTGCTTCACGCCCGGATTCTACGACGGCCGATGCTATACTGGCTCGCCCGCTGGAAGTGAGCCCGGGCACGACGGGAGGCATGGCCTGAACGGCGAACGCCGCATCGGCGTCTTTGGAGGCACCTTCGACCCGATCCACGTCGGGCATCTGATTGTCGCCGAGATCATGCGCCACCGGCTGCGGCTGTCCCGCGTCTTCTTCCTGCCGGCCGGTATCCCACCCCACAAGCCAGGGCGAATCGTCTCGGATACCGTCCATCGACTAGCAATGCTGCGGCTGTCGATCGACGATTCGCCCGATTTCGAGATCAGCACGATCGACTTGGAGCGCGAGGGGTGGTCGTATACCGCCGATTCGCTGGGAATTCTCCGCGATCGTGTCGGCGGGAAGGCAGAGCTCTTCTTCCTGATGGGCCAGGATTCACTTCGCGACTTCCCGACCTGGAACCGGCCGGGACGAATCGCCGAGCAAGCACGGCTCGGAGTAGCGCTGCGCCCCGGGGTCGAGGTCGATGTCGCCGAGATTGAGCGCGTGGTGCCCGAAACGCGTAACCGCATCGACCTCGTCTCGATTCCACTGATTGGAGTCTCGTCGACCGAGATCCGTGCGAATGTCCGGGCCGGCGGGCCGTATCGATATCAGGTTCTGCCGGAGGTTGCCGACTACATCGAGGCCAACGACCTCTATCGCGCTTCCGATTTGCACGAGGGTCATCCCGGTTGACATCACTCAAAGACGGCGCGTACACTCAGCGGTCGGCATGATGAGGGACGCTAGGATGGGCGCCGCCCGGTGCCGCAAGTGCCAGGCGATTGCGCCGACAAGGGGTGTATTTCATTGCGGTCGCATTCCAGGTTAACCGTCGCGGTCATTCTCCTCATCACCGTCGTCTCCGCCTGGCTGGCGCTCCCGTCGGACTGGCTCAATATCGCAGGCGCCAAGGACAACATCTACGTCCACCAGGGGCTGGACCTGCAGGGCGGCCTTCAGGTCGTCCTTGAGGCGCGCCCACCGGAAGGACAGTCCGTCGGCCGCGACGAGCTCGTCGGCACGCGCGACACGATCGAGCGGCGCGTCGGCGGCCTCGGCGTCTCCGAGCCTCTGATCCAGACGCGAGGGAGCAACCAGATCGTCGTCGAGCTTCCGGGCGTGGATGACCCCCAGCAGGCAGTCGACCTCCTGAAGCAGACAGCACTCCTCGAGATCATCGATCCGCAGGGTCAGTACCTCAACGTCGGAACACGAGTGAATACGTCGCTCGGCAGCGCGGACCAGGTCGGCGCTGCCGGTACACCCGGCACTGGCGAGGCGACGCCGGGCGCAACCCCCGAGGCGACACCCGGGGCAACGGCAGGAACCGATCAACCGGTGAGCGGCCCGACGTACACGACCATCGTCTCCGGCGCTGATCTGGACGACGCCTTCCCGACGCAGGATAGCGTCGGGTCGCTGGTCGTCGGGTTCCGTCTCAAGCCAGAGGCGGCCGACAAGTTCTATCAGTACACCAGCACCCACATCGGCCAGCCGATGTCGATCGTCGTCGACAAGACGGTCATCAACACCGCCACGATTCAGGACGCCATCTCCAACGAGGGCATCATCAACGGCCTGTCGTCCAAAGAGGTGACAAACCTCGTCCTTCAGCTGAAGTCCGGCGCGCTCTCTGTGCCGCTGGAGGTCGTCCAGAGCCGGACAATCGGCCCCTCGCTCGGCCAGGATTCGATCGACAAGTCGATCATCGCCGGCATCGTCGGCCTCGGGCTGGTCGCGCTGATGATGATCCTGTACTACCGGTTGCCGGGCCTGCTATCCGTCGTCGCCCTGCTGATCTACACGTCGATCGTGTTCGCGCTCTTCAAGCTCATCCCGGTTACCCTGACGCTAGCCGGCATCGCCGGGTTCATCCTCTCGATTGGCATGGCGGTCGATGCAAACGTGCTCATCTTCGCCCCCCTCAAGGACGAACTGCGGCTCGGGCGGCCCCTCCCGGCAGCAATCCAGGCCCGCTTCCCCCATGCCTGGCCGGCGATCCGTGACTCCAATGTCTCGACGATGATCACCTGCGCGATCCTGTTCTGGTTCGGCCGTTACACTGGCGCCAGCATCATCCAGGGCTTCGCGCTGACGCTCTTCATTGGTGTCGTCGTCTCGATGTTCACCGCCATCGTCGTCACCCGCAACATGCTTCGGATCCTGCTGACGATCCGCCCGATCAACGACCGCTGGTGGTTGGGCGTTGACCACGGCCAGGGCATTCCGGCAGGGGCCGAGTAACAGCCGCCTACGAGACAGGGATTGCAGATTCATGATCGATGTCGTCGGCAAACGCCACATCTGGTACGCGATCTCAGCCGTCCTGCTGATACCCGGCCTCATCGTGCTGCTCTGGCAGGGACTGGCCTTAGGGATCGACTTCACTGGTGGCACGTCGTGGGAGTTGCAGTTCCAGCGCCCAGTCGATTCGCAGCAGATCCGGTCGATCCTCACCGAGCACGGCTACACCGATTCGATCGTCCAGACATCACAGGACAACACGATCCTAATCCGGATGAAAGAGCTCAAGGAGAGCTCCCCGGAAAAGGCCGCGATCGAAAACGACTTCAGGCAGCAGTTCGGGGACTTCAGCGAGCTCCAGATCGAGACCGTCGGCCCGACGGTCGGTAACGCGATCCGCAACCGCGCGATCTTCGCGGTCATCCTCGCGTCGATCGGCGTGCTGGCCTACATCGCCTGGGCCTTCCGGAATACCGACAGCCCGGTGCTCTATGGGTCGTTCGCGATCGTGGCGATGGCTCATGACGTCCTGTTCGTCCTGGGCGTGTTTGCGATCCTCGGCTGGGTCGCGGACGTCGAGATCGATGCGCTCTTTGTCACCGCTGTCCTCACCGTCATGGGCTTCTCCGTCCACGACACGATCGTGGTCTTCGACCGGATTCGCGAGAACCTTGCCAAGCGAATCGCCCCAACGTTCGAGGAGACGGTCAACTACAGCGTCGCCCAGACGATGGTCCGATCACTCAACACATCGCTGACCGTCATCCTGACGCTAGCCGCGCTGTACCTGTTCGGCGGCGAATCGACGCGCTGGTTCGTGTTCGCGCTCCTGATCGGTGTCGCGGTCGGCACCTACTCGTCGATCTTCAACGCCAGCCAGCTCCTGGTCTCCTGGCGAAACGGTGAGATCCAGCGCGTCTTCACGTTCTGGCGCAAGCCGTCCGGCTCCCGCGCACGCGCAGCCTAACGGGATGGACCAGGCGCACGAGGCCGGACCGCGGAACGTCGCGGTCATTGGCGGCGGAATAGCCGGACTAACGGCCGGGTACCGCCTCGCTCGTCACG
>DAOKZM010000290.1:0-4692 GCA_035325665.1 Thermomicrobiales bacterium
GGCGGGGGGCCCGGGTTCGATATGTTCGACTGGGTGCTCCCAACGCGGGTCGGGCGTCGGGGGGCGCTGTCCCCGCCGGAGGGCGGCGTCGACCCCCCCGCTGCTCGGTACCGGCTGGTGGACGAGCCGATCGACCCGAGTTGTGACTGCTACACCTGCCGGACCTTCAGCGCCGCCTACCTACACCACTTGTTCCGCGCGCAGGAGCTGCTGTCGTACCGCCTGGCCTCTATCCACAACGTGCGATTTCTGCACCGGCAGACCGAGCGCATGGCGGACGAGATCGCGTCTGGAACCTTCGCCACGGCGCGACGTGAGTTCCTGGAGCGCTACCGTCCGGCCGACCAGCGCGTGGCGGCGGCGCAGCGCGAAAAGTACCGTGTCGCACGCGCGCGTACCGCTGACTGACCGGATGCGCGGAGAACGAGCGATGACAGCACAGGCCGGTGATATGAGATCGGAGCCCGAGGACTCCTCGCACGAGGGCGGGAGCGTGCGCTCAGCCCAGGCGCAGATACGACGGGCGTGGATCGTGCTCGGCATGGCGGGGCTCGCATTCGTCGCTCTCGTGATCGTCGCGATCAGCGGAGGCATCTGGGTGAGCCGGCACGCAACTGAGGCTCGCGACGCCCGGATCACGTTCGTCAGCGGCAGCGGCGTGCTGATCCGCTCGCCGGGCGACGCGGACTGGCGGCTGATCGAGGCTGACCAACTGGTCAGCGAAGGCGACAGTATCTCGACCGCCCTTGGCACCGTCGTCACGCTGACTGCCTTCGACGGCAGCGCGATCGAGATCGCCGAGGATTCGGTCGTGACGGTCCATCGGATGCGGGCTTCGCGGTTCATCAAGCGGACTAAGCTGATCACGCTGCGGCCGCAGCGCGGTGCCGTCTATGTGAACATGGCGCCGGCAGGTGATTACTCCTATAGCGAGGTGGTCGTCGAGGCGGTCGGGACGCACGCGGTGATGGCGTCCGAGCGCGCGCGGCAGCAGACCGGCGCCTTCCTCGCCGAGATCGTCTCACCGAGCGATGGCGCGCCGTCGACGGACGCAAGCGTTCGGACCGCCGTTCTCCGCGGACAGGCGACGATCACTCGCGCTGGGATGCAGCTCACACTCACGGAGAATCAGCAGACGGTGATCGACCCGGCCGGTGTCGCAGGTCCGATCACGGCGCCGGTCCGGGAGCTCCTGGTCAACGGATCGTTCGAGCACGGGATGGACGGCTGGGTGGACTTCCGCCAGCAGAGCGCGCAGCAGGCGGGCGTCGTCCCGGTCGATGCCTCGGTCGACCTGGTTTCGGATCAGACGCAATCGGGCGACGTCGTCGCTCTGGAGATCTCGCGCCCCTCGGATGGCCGCGGCGGGGTTGTCCAGGCCGGCGTGCGGCAACGAATCGGCAAGACGCTGCGCGTCGTCACTTCGCTGCGGGTGCAATTCGACGTGCGGATCACCGACCAGCAGCCCGCCGGAGGCGGCGACGACCTGAACCAGTTCCCGTTGACCGTCACGCTCGACTACGTTGACGTCGAGGGCAAGGAACGCACGTGGTCGCACGGCTATTACGTCGTCGCCGATCCAGCCCGGCCCGTGGACGAGTTCCGCGGCTCGCGGATCGAGCGTGACGTGTGGCGACGCATCTCGTTCGATCTGAGCAACCTCAAGCCGCTGCCGAGACAGATCACGGCGATCGTGTTGTACGCTTCCGGAGAGAGCTATCAGACGCGTGTCACCAACGTGTCGCTCACCAGCGGGGAACTGCTGAGGGAAACGGGCAACACGAGTCAGAACGTGCCGGCTGCGAGCGCTCGCGCAGCTGGGGCCGGCAGGGGGAACTAACGATACATGGCGCGGATCAGCATCATCGGTAGTGGGTATGTGGGTCTGGTCTATGCGACCGCGTTCGCCGACCTTGGCAACGACGTCACCGGCATCGACATCGATGCGGACAAAGTTGCGCGACTACAGCGTGGTGAGTGCCCGATCTTCGAGCCGGGTCTGCCCGAGCTGCTTGCTCGCAACCTTGAGGCCGGCCGGCTGCGATTCACGACGTCTTACGCCGATGCGGTCCCGCAGTCCGAGTTCGTCTTTGTTTGCGTCGATACCCCGCAGTCCTTCAACGGCGAAGCGGACATGCGCGCTGTCCGGCGTGCCGCGACGACGATCGCCGAGCATCTCCACGGTCACACCATCATCGTCAATAAGAGCACGATGCCGATTGGTTCGGGCGACCTCGTAGCAAAGATCCTCGAGGAGCACACGCCCGCCGGGGCGACGTTCTCGGTCGTCAGCAATCCCGAGTTCCTGCGCGAGGGATCGGCGGTCCACGACGTGATGCACCCGGAGCGAGTTGTCCTCGGCGCGGATGAGCGACAAGCCGCGGAGCAGGTGGCCGACCTCTACAGCGTCCTTCAGGCGCCGATCCTCGTCACCGACCTGCGCTCGGCCGAGATGATCAAGTACGCTTCGAACGCGTTTCTGGCGACGAAGATCTCGTTTATCAACGAGATCGCTCGAATCTGCGAGCGTGTCGGCGCCGACGTCACGGTAGTCGCCAAGGGTATGGGCCACGATTCACGGATCGGCCCGCTATTCCTCGAAGCGGGCATTGGCTACGGAGGATCCTGCTTTCCGAAGGATGTGAGTGCTCTGGCCTACATGGCCGAAGAAGCGAACACACATCCACAGCTCCTCCGCGCCGTCATCCAGATCAACAACGATCAGCGCCGCCGATTCGTCCAGAAGCTCCAGGAGCAGCTCGGCGACCTCAACGATCGGCAGATCGGGGTCTGGGGACTGGCGTTCAAGCAGAACACAGACGACATGCGTGAGTCGCCAGCGGTGGACATCATTCGCATGATCGAACAGCGCGGGGGCATGGTTCGCGCCTACGACCCCGCTGCCTCTGAAACCGCCCGCCCTCTCCTGCCCAACACAGCGATATGCCGGAGCCCTTACGACGTGGTTGATGGCGCCGACGCGCTCTGTGTGGTCACGCCATGGAACGAGTTCAAGCAGGTTAATCTGGGTCGGGTCGCCGAGCTGATGCGGACGCCGCTGCTACTGGACGGGCGCAACCTGTACGACCCGGACGACGCCCGCGCTCACGGATTGACCTATGTCGGCGTTGGACGCTGAGTACGAGCCAATCTGGGACAGCGAGGCCGCCGGCCCCGTTGAGGTCGGCATCGACGTCATCGAGATCGAACGCATCGGCCGGACGCTCGACCGATTCGGCGAACGGTTCCTGACGCGGGTCTATTCGACGCGCGAGCGCGAGCGGTACGGCAAGCGGGTACAGGAACTTGCCGCACGCTTCGCGGCGAAGGAGGCTACGATGAAGGCGCTCGGCACGGGAATACGCGGCGTGCGTTGGCGCGACATCGAGGTCCTCCCGAACCGGCGCGGCAAGCCGATCCTCGTCCTTCACGACACCGCGCTGCGACGCGCCCGGCTGCTCGGCTTCACGCACTTCGCCGTGTCGCTCACGCACTCCCGCGGCGACGCGATGGCGATCGTTGTCGCTTCCAAGGCCAAGGTCGAGCGACCGTGACCGTGCTGGTGACGCCGGACGAGATGCTCGCGGCCGAACAGGCGACGATCGCCGCTGGCACGTCCTCGGAAGTGCTGATGCGTCGAGCAGCGGAGGCGATCGCCGGCTGGCTGGACCGCCGCGTCGCCACGGACCGCGGGACGGCGCGCAAGATCGTCGGGCTGGTCGGACCGGGGAACAACGGCGGGGATGCGCTCGTTACACTCGGGATCCTGTCCACCATGGGCTGGCGATGCCAGGCGCTACTGGTCCATCGCAATGCCTTCGGCGAGCTGCCGATGTCCGACGCCGAGCGCTCGGGCATCACGACGACCAGCGCGCCGGAACTGGAGGATGTCGACATCATCCTGGATGGCGTGTTCGGCTTCCGCAGCCGGCCGTCGCTGCCGCCGGAGGTTGCCTCGCTCTTTCAGCGAGTGGCCGCGGCCCGCGCGGCGCGGCCGGTCCCAGTCGTCGCCGTCGACGTGCCCTCGGGTATCGACGCCGGATCGGGCGCGGCGGACGACGACGCGTTGCGCGCCGATGCGACGCTCTGCCTCGGGTTGCCGAAGCTGGGGCTCACCCGCGAGCCAGCGGCGACGCTGACGGGCGAACTCGTGACAATTGACATCGGCATCGCGCCACCGGCTCTCGGCGCCGACCGACCAAGGCTCCTCGACGCGGAAACGATCGTCCCGCTGCTGCCACGCCGACGGGCGACGGCGCACAAGCACGGCGCCGGCGCCGTGCTCATTGTCGGCGGCGCGCCGACCTACTACGGCGCCCCTCGGCTTTCGGCGGAAGCGGCGCTGCGCGCCGGGGCCGGCCTCGTCGCGGCCGCGGCGCCGGAACAGATCGTCCCGGTGCTCGCCGCACAGGTGCCGGAGACCGTCGTCGTCCCGCTCGAACCCGCAGGACAGATCCGCGCGATCGAGCGTTTCGTCGCCGAGCGTGGAGCGTCGATCCGTGCTATGGTCGTTGGCCCCGGTCTCGGACGATCGGGCGTGGCGACGGCGCTTCTCGCTGGTCTACTGTCCGGGCAGGCGTCGCCGGCGGTCAGGCAGTTGACGAAAGTCGTCGACGCCGACGCGCTCAACTGGATGTCCGACCTCGCCGAGCCCCCCACCGGACTCATCCCCGAATCGGCGGCATTGACACC
>DAOKZM010000291.1:0-4689 GCA_035325665.1 Thermomicrobiales bacterium
CTGGGGCATTTCGGTGGCTTCTACCGGATCGGCGCCCAACAGGCCGGCGCGACGCTGGTGTCGAGTATCGACGGCGTCGGGACGAAGCTGCTGGTGGCGACGATCGCCGGTAAGCTCGACGGCATCGGCGCCGACCTCGTCAACCACTGCGTCAACGACATCGCCGCCTGCGGGGCCGAGCCGCTCTTCTTCCTCGACTACTACGGCACGGGCCGGCTCAATCCCGACGCTGCCCTGACGGTAATCGGCGGGATCGCGCGCGCCTGCGCGGATCTCGGGGTCGCGCTCGTCGGCGGCGAAACGGCCGAGATGCCGGGGCTGTATCGCGGTGAGGACTTCGACCTCGTCGGCGCGATCGTCGGCATCGTGGACGAGCAGCAGATCGTAGATGGGAGCGCGGTAGCCGAAGGCGACGTGCTCCTGGGTATCCCAAGCAACGGGTTCCACACCAATGGCTACTCGCTCGTTCGCGCCGCGCTGGGGATCGTCGATGACGACGCGACGCGACAGCGGTTAGCCGCACCCGCCCCGTTCGACCCGTCGGTGACGCTGGCCGGCGCGCTACTGCGGTCGCACCGGCCGTATCTAGCCGAGGCACGAGCGCTGGTCGAGGCGGACATCGCTCGCGGGATGGCGCACATCACCGGCGGCGGGCTGCCCGGCAACGTCGCCCGCGTCGTGCCAGACGGCTTGACGGCGGAGATCGACGCCTCGGCCTGGACGGTCCCGCCACTGTTCGAATACGTGGCGGAGATGGGCCACATCGCCGCCGACGAGTGTTTCCGCGCGTTCAACATGGGCATCGGCTATGTTGTCGCCTGCCGGCCGGCAGACGTGGCTCGTGCCAGGGAACTGGCGCCAGACGCGGTCGAGATCGGTCGGGCGCGCCGGGGCGAGGGTGGTTGCCGGGTGCTGTATGGCTAGCCAGCCGCCCGGCGACGACCCGTCCGTAGATCGGCTGACCGCCAGCATCGCGGTCGAGCAGCCCGACGAGGAGCACGCCCGGCGCTGCGCTGGATTCGCCGCGGCGCTGTTCGATGGATTGGGTACGGCGCTGGGCCTCGGCCCGGGGGACCGCGACGTGGCAATCGTCGCCGCCTGGCTCCACGATGTCGGCTACATCCGTGGCGGACGCGACCACCACCGCAAGTCGTTCGACGTGATCCGCGAGGTCGACCTGCCCCTGGAACGGCCGGAGGACCGGATCGTCGCGGCGTGCGTCGCCCGCTACCACGGCACGACGATGCCAAGCATCGAGCACGCCGGGTTTCAGGACCTCGACTTCGACGACCAGCGGCGCGTCCGGCGGCTAACCGGGATCGTCAGGATGGCGGTTGCGCTCGATGCCAGCCACCTCGGATTCGTGACGGCGGTCGAGGTTGGTGGACCCGCCGGTAACCCGAATGTCGTGGCGTATGCAAGCGAGGAGCCGGCTGTCGAGCGTGACCGGCTGCGGTCGGCCGCAGCGTCGATGCGCGTGTTGGCCGGGCTGGATGTGCGGACCGACGTCGTGGTCCGGCGATGAGTCTTCAGAACGTCTGAGAGGAAGTCGAATCCGATGCCGAGAGCGCTGATCAGTGTCTGGGACAAGACCGGTGTCGTCGATCTCGCTCAGCGACTGACCGCCCTGGGGTTCGAGATCCTGTCAACTGGCGGGACGGCGCGGGCGATCGACGACGCAGGCGTCAGCGTCCGCGAAGTCTCGGACGTGACCGGGTTTCCCGAGATCCTTGAGGGGCGCGTCAAGACGCTGCATCCAGCGATCCACGGCGGGCTGCTGGCCCGGCGCGACATCGAAGCGCACATGGACACGCTGAAACAGCACGGCATCACGCCGATCGACGTCCTGGTCTCCAACCTGTACCCATTCTCCGAGATGGTGGCCGACCCGTCGATGAGCGACGAGGCGGCCATCGAGCACATCGACATTGGCGGGCCGGCGATGGTTCGGGCCGCGGCGAAAAATCACTCAGGCGTTGTCGTCCTGGTCGACCCCGCCGATTACGACGCGGTGCTTGACGAGATCGAAGCGGTGGGCGTCGAGGGTGTTGGCGAGGCCACACGCAGACGGCTGGCAGCCAAGGCTTTCGGGCATGTCGCCGCCTACGATAGCCTCGTCGCGCGATACCTGCGCGGCGATGATCCGGAGTTCCCAGAGCGGTTGGCAATCGGCGCCGAGCTCCTGCACACCGTCCGGTACGGCGAGAACCCGCACCAACGCGGGGCGGTCTATCGGTTACTGGCTCCGGGCGCAGCAGCCGGGGTAGCCTCGTGGCAAGTCCACGACGGGCGCGAGATGTCCTACAACAACTACCTCGACGCGACTGCCGCCTGGGGTTGCGCTCAGGATTTCGCTCGCCAGACGGTCGTCATCGTCAAACACACGCTGCCGTGCGGCATCGGATCCAGCGACGACCAGGTCGAGGCGTATCAGCGGGCGCTGAGCGGCGACCCGGTGTCGGCGTTCGGCGGGATCTGCGCGGTCAACCGCATCGTCACGGTGGCGATGGTCGAAGCCATCGGCAAGCACCGCTTCGACATCGTCATCGCGCCGGGGTACGAGGACGCCGCGCTGGCCCGCCTGCTGCGCCGCCGCAACCTGCGCGTGATCACGGTCGGAAACACCGCGCCTGTCGAAGGCTGGGAATACCGCTCGGTTCCCGGAGGTCTCCTGGTCCAGGAGCCGGACGACGTCGCTCTGGACACGAGGTCTTGGCGCTGCGTCACATCTCGCCAGCCGAGCGCTGAGGAGCTGGAGACACTCGCTTTCGCCTGGCGGGCGGTGAAGTGGGTCAAGTCAAACGCGATCGCGCTGGCTCGGCCCGGGGTGATCGTCGGGGTCGGGGCTGGACAGCCGAACCGGGTCGAGAGCGTGCGGATCGCGGCGAAGGTGGCCGGCGAGCGGGCCGCGGGGAGCGTGCTGGCGAGCGACGCCTTCTTCCCGTTCCCGGATGGCGTCGAGGCAGCTGCCGACGCTGGGGTCGTCGCCATCGTCCAACCGGGCGGCTCCGTCCGCGATGACGAAACTTCTGCTGTCGCCGAGGCGCGTGGAATGACGATGATGCTGACGGGCAGGCGGCACTTCCGGCACTGATCTCCGATCAGACGTCGGGAGCGATGGCCTGCGCGATCGTTACGAAACGGTCGTAGTCGCGCTTCATCAGCCGCGCCAAGCGGCGGGTGGCGTCGGCTAGCCAGACGTGCCCGTCCTGGAGTGCGGCATCCACCCAGCGCAAGTGGCTGGCGACGAGCATCTCCGGCAGAAGGTCGCCTGACGCGGACAACAGCATCGGCAGGTAACGAGGGTTGGCGCAGAACGCGGCCACCTCGTCCCGTCCACACGGGTGGACGCTGTAGTGCAGCGGCGCCGGTTGGGCGGGGAGGATGTGCTGGTACCCCAGCCCGACCGAGTATCCGACGACCACGACCGAGAAGACCGTCCGTAGCACGTGCTCCAGCTCCGGGTGGCGCTGATAGACCTCCTCGTCCTGGATGCCCGCGCTGCCGCGTCGTACCGCCCGGCGGCTGGCGTCGAGTCCGCCGGTCTCGCCGAATGCGACGACGCCGTAATAGCTCGGCTGCGGCGAGCGGCCGCCGACGCGGACGAGCGCGCCGAGGTCGGGCAGCAGGTGGAGCTGGTCGCTCTCGGCGGCGAAGCCGGTCGTTGCCGTCTCGATCACCTCGCCCAGCCGCTCGCTGGTCGTCGATCCGCCGGTGTCAGACGTAGCGGCCACGCTTGCTCCCGCTCTTTCCCGTGCGCGTCATAACGATTCCCTGGCCGGCAAGCTGGCGCTCGATCGCCTCCTCGACCAGCCGCCGGTCGCTCATGCTGATGACGGCCATCTCGTGTGCCTCCTGGAGAACGACCGGATAGCCGCGGCCCTTCCGCGCCTGGTCGTAGACGATGGCGTGGATGCGGTCGAGCAATACCGGATCGGCGCCGACCCAGACCGGCACCTCGACCCGCGCGATCTCCGTCCCGACATTGAGGAAGAAGAACTGGACGCGGAGGTCAGGGTCGTACTGGTCGAGGATGCGCGATGCCGAGTCGAAGAGGACCGACCGCTCGCCTTCTCTGAGCCGGGCGACGCGCTCGAAGAGGTAGCGGTCGGTAACGGCCGGCAGGGTATCGCAGGCCGGCGTGTGTCCCTCGGTGAGGATCCGCATCCGGCAGTCGCTGCAGTTGATCGGCCAGCCGCGCTCGGGGTAGTCGCAGACGACGATCCGCAGCGCGTTCATGACGTCCGCCGATCCGGGTCCGGAGATATAGCTTGCCAGGGGGATGCCGCGGTCGCGGAAGACGCGCAGGGCATCAACGTACTCGGCCACGGCCCAGTCGCGCACGGCATCGTGCAGCGCGTCGGCGCCCCAGAGGATGAGCGTGCCATCCTGGAGCGCCACGATGTCTCCGGCCGGGTCGAGCAGGTCGGCGGCGGCGCGCAACTCGGCGCAGGCGCGCTTGATGCCGAGGATCGTCTCGTTGACCGGGATGCGATGGATCTCGTCGGGGACGTAGAGGTCACGCTCCTCGAAGCGCAGGTCCGGCTCGTTCGACAGCGATGCAGCCGGCTCGGCGCCATAGGCGAGCCGGACCTGGCCGATGTTCAGCAGGTAGAAGCGCGCTGGGCTGTGTCGATCGGGAGCGATCATCGACCCATCAGTCGCCCCGACCGTATAGCTGTTCGGGAT
>DAOKZM010000292.1:0-4686 GCA_035325665.1 Thermomicrobiales bacterium
TCGGTGATTTCTACAACCCAGGACGAGCCGTACTCCGTCACCCACTCATACCACTCTCGCCGCATGGCCCTGTCCGCGATCGACCTGTTGCCACCGCGCTTCGCCAACGGCGCGGACGATGCGGCACAACGTCTTACGCTTCCGGACTGCCGAAGAGATTCATATTGGGGGCAGGCGCAGGCAGGATGCTCCATAGGCCGCCACCCTGACGGCATCGATGACGCGCCCGGCGGAACCGTGGGCCTTCCGGAGTCAGTCTGTGGAGGAGTGGCGGACCACCATACTCACTGGCATGGCCGACTTGTCCAGCCGGCGCAGGGAGATGGCCGCTCGCTGACGACCCTGCGCTAGCCGCGACGCGAGCCGGGCCCGACCAACCCGTTGGCCCGGTTGGCGAGGAGGCCGATCGTCGCGGCGGCGAACGCTCCGGCTCCCAGCATCCCCGCGCGACGCAGCCGGCCACCGCGAGCCGGTGGCGGAGCGACGACCGGCAGGTCGGCCGCCCAGGCGGTCGCCTTGCGGACGACGACGCGCCGGACTAGCGGGATGCGGATGTCCAGCTCGACCTCCGACATACTCAGGCCGTGGACCAGGTTGCGCGGCGTCGTCACGACCGGCGCGATCTGGCCGGCGCGCGAGCGCGAGCGATCCAGCGCCCGCAGCACGTCCGGCGCCATCTGCAGCGCCAGGCGCAGGAGCGGGTTCGCACGCGCGCTCGACCCGGCCCCCGGCGTCAGCACGACGACCTCCGGCTGCTCGGCACGTCCGGAGCCCAGGGGTACCGGCAATCGCTGGGACATCGTCGCGCGTCCTCTCATCTCGTGCCCTCGTCGCGGCGGTCGATCGGCTGGCTGGCCCTATCTTACCCGCTTCACCGGCGGTGGGGCCCCAATGGCCCGACGGGGACCACCGAGGAAACGAGAAGCCCCCGCGATACGCTGCTCGAACGACGAGCGACGCATCGCGGGGGCTTGGCGAGAAATGTCAGGAGGTCTGTCCGGCCGGTTCCGTCTCCAGCTCGGCCATGAGGCCGGCGAAGTCGAGTGGCTCGGTGACCATGGCGATCTCGCCGTTGGCGTCGCGCGGCCATTGGGCTGGGTCGCGATCGACGTAGAGCTCGAGGCCGTTGCCGTCCGGGTCGTTCAGGTAGATCGCCTCGCTGACGCCGTGGTCGGCCGCGCCGGAGATCTGGACGCCGTTCTCCAGCAGCCGGCGCAACGCGCGGGCCAGCTCGCGGCGATTCGGGTAGAGGATCGCGGCGTGGTAGAGGCCGGTCGTGCCGGGAGCCGGGCGCTGGCCGCCGCGGCTCTCCCAGGTGTTCAGCCCGATGTGGTGGTGGTAGCCGCCGGCCGAGAGGAACGCGGCCTGGCGGCCGAAGCGCTGCTGCAGCTCGAAGCCGAGCACGTCGCGGTAGAACTCGATCGCCCGCTCCAGGTCGGAGACCTTCAGGTGGATGTGGCCGATACGTGTCTCGGGGTGAATGGTGGTGGGCTGGGTGGACATTGGTGGTTAATCTCCTATCGCCACCGGCTCGCGCTGGCCGACCAGCTCGATCCAGCGGACGAACGATTCCAGGAAGCTCTCGATCCAGCCGCGGGTGTCCTCGTCGACGAGGTTGCCGTCGGCGTCGAACTTCTGGGCGGCCTGGTTGACGAGGATCTCCGGCTTGATCATGACGTAGGCTTCGATGCTGCTGGCCAGGATCTGCCGCAGGCCGAGTTGGGCGCGGACGGCGCTGAACTGCCCGCCCGAGGCGCCCATGATCGCGACCGGCTTGTGGCGTAGCGGGTTCTTGACCGACGGCCGCGAGGCCCAGTCGATCGCGTTCTTGAGCAATGCCCGGGATGGCGTAGTTGTACTCCGGCGTCGCGATCAGGACGGCGTCCGCCGCGCGGATGCGCTCGACCAGGTCGAGCACCGGGGCCGGGATGCCGGCAGCCTCGACATCGCCGTTGTAGAACGGGATGTCCATAATATCGTACTCCTCGATCCTCTCCGGCGCGAGGTCGATCGCGGCGCGGATCAGCCCGCGGTTGAACAACTTCTCGCGAGCACTGCCAGCCTCTGCTGCACGAATTCACTCTTGCTCCGGTCAGCGCCGGTGTCCCATATACCCGTGGCATGAGCGAGAGCGGGGCAATGTTGCCCCGCCGTGTCGCTGTGCGGGCCGGCCGCTTCCCCGGCCGGCCGCGAACCTGGCGTGACTAGTTCTGGGTCGCGGCGATGTTCAGCTCGACCTTGACCTTGTCGCCGACGACGACGCCGCCGCCCTCGATCACGCCGTTCCAGTTGACGCCGAACTCCTTACGGTTGATCTCGGTCTCAGCCGAGAAGGCCACCCGGCGTTTGCCGAAGGCGTCCTTGTCCATGAACCCGTCCAGCTCGGCCTCGAGGACGACCGGCTTGGTCACGTCGCGGATCGTCAGGTCGCCGTAGAGTTTGAACTCCTCGTCGCCCTCGAGCTCGATCTTGGTGCTCTTGAAGGTGATGTAGCGGAACTCCTCGGCGTTGAAGAAGTCGTTGGTGCGCAGGTGGTTGTCGCGCATCTCGTTGTGGGTGGTGACCGACTGGGTGTCGATCTTGGCGTCGACGCTGGAGTTGGCCAGGTTGGCCTCGTCGATCGTGATCGTGCCCTCGACGGCGCCGAACTGGCCCTTCACGGTCGAGATCATCATGTGCTTGACCTTGAACTCGACCGACGAGTGCGCCGGGTCGATCGTCCAGGTCGTGGTCGTGGTCTTGCTTGGCGAAACGGTCATCGTGACAGGCCCCTTCATCGTCCCTTGTCGCGTGCAGCCTGCGCCCCTCGCAGGTCTGTTACCTTTCGTAAGTCACTATAGCAACGTTACAAGCTATTGTCAAGTATGCCCCCGTGTCGTACACTTGACGGCGGAACGGAGGCAGCATGAGCCCCATCGCAAACAACGTACCGTCGTCGTTCTGCCCGCAGTTTCACCATGCGGTCGAGCTGATCGGCCGGCGGTGGACCGGGGCGATCCTGCGTGCTTTGCTCTCTGGCGCGACGCGCTATAGCGACATCACCGCGGCGATCCCCGGCCTGAGCGACCGGCTCCTCTCGGAGCGGCTGCGCGAGCTTGAGGCGGAGGGGATCGTCGTTCGCACGGTGATTCCCGAGATGCCGGTGCGGATCGAATATCACCTGACCGAGAAGGGCCAGAGCCTGCTGCCGGTCTTCGAGGCGGTTTCCGCCTGGGCCGAGCAGTGGGTCGACGCCGAGCAGGCGCAGGCGGCCTGTGGCGCCACCGCGGCCAGCGCGGCCGGGCGGGCAACGTAGTTCCCGCGAGACTGATCTCGACGCGACGATCGACGAATGAATGACGCGCACCGGCGATGTCTGGTGCGCGTCATTCGGTGTCTACGAGGAGTGTGTCAGGCGGTTCGGGTCGCCTGGGCGGCTCGCAGCCGCTGGCTGCCCGGCGCCAGTTGTCCCTCGGCGCGGGCGCGCTGGAGCACGTTGCCCCACCAGGCGAGGTCGTCCAGCATGATGCCGAGGCTCAGGTCGGCGATCGGGTCGCGCGGCACTCCGTCCTCGAACGCCTCGCGGACCTTCGGCACCAGCACCGTGTTGCGCAGTGGCGCCATCTCCGCCTCGATCGCGATGTGCGCGAGGTGCTCGATCGCGCGGACGCCGGCGGCAAGACCGCCGCTGTAGCCGACGAACGCGGCCGGCTTGTTGCGGAACCCGAAGCTGACGAAGACGCTGTCGATCGCGTTCTTGAGCACGGCCGGCAAGCTGTGGTTGGACTCCGGGGTGATGAACAGAAAGGCGTCGCCGTCCTTGATGCGCTGGTTCCACTCGCGCACGACCGGGTCCGAATAGGTCGGGTCATTCGGGTCGCCGATGGTGCTTGGCCCCTCGGCGAACATCGGCAGCGGCCAACCTCGCAGGTCGAGCACTTCGACATCGAAGCCGCCGTGGCGCTCGGCACGGTCGATGACCCAGGGCGCGACCAGGTCGGCGGCCCGGCCGTCCCGGGTGCTGCCGATGATGATCTTCAGGTTCAGCACGTATCACTCCTCCATACCGCGACCGGGCGCATCGCCCGGCCACGCTCCCACTTCCCCATCCGCGAGATCACGAATCTCCACACTGGCCGGCCAGGTCGCCGGCCTGCTCCATGGCTTCGGCCCAGGCGGTCCGGCAGGCCGGGTCCTCCCGCGCGGCACGAGCGAGCGCGTCGACCAGCAGCGTCGTCGCCTCGATCAGGCTGGCGATGAGCTCGGGCGGCAGCACGCCGAAGACGATCCGCTCGACGGACTCGGCACGAACGTGGCGCGCGCGCCGCGCCGCGGCGCGGCCGGCCGGCGTCAGGACCACGTCGGCGCCGCGCGCGTCCTCGACGCACGCCTGCCGGTCGAGCAGGCCGCGCCCGACCATCCGCGCGGCCTGATGCCACAGGCGGCTCCTCCCCCACTGCACCGCCCCGCGCCGCCGCTGCCCCCGCCCCTCGTAGCGTCGGCCCTTGTGGCCGACCGTCCCTGCCCCCACACCGTCGCGTCGCCCCTCATGCCTCGCCCCGCAAGAACCCCGGCCACTACTGGTGGGCCGGGGTTGCGCGTTCGCGAATGTCACGTGGGGCATCGCTCCTGCGATGCGGGTCGCAGGAACATCACGCGGGAGCACGCGCTCCCGGCATCGAGGAGCTGGAACGATGAGCGACGACG
>DAOKZM010000293.1:0-4659 GCA_035325665.1 Thermomicrobiales bacterium
CGCCAAGCGCCGTGAGGGCGTAGGCGCGGGTAGCCTGAACAACCTCGTCCACGCCGACCCACTCGTCCGGGATGTGAGCCAGTTTCGGGTCGCCCGGGCCGTAGATGATCGTCGGGATGCCGGCCGCCGAGAAGTGGCGACCGTCGGTGCCCATCGAGAACCCGGTGAGCTCGGTCGAGAGCCCGAGCCGCTCGTTCGCCGCGAGCATCGCTCGCACCGCCGGCGACTCGGGGTCACTCATCGACGCGGCCGTCAGCCCGAGCCCCTTGACCTCGACCGAGATCCCCTCGATCCCGGTGATCGCCCGCTCGGCGACTTCCTGGATCTCTCCGACGACCTCGGCCGGGTCCTCGCCGGGGATGATCCGCCGGTCGATGTAGATGCTGCACTGGTCTGGCACGACGTTCTGCTTGATCCCACCGGAGATCATGTTGATCGATGCCGACGAGTGGTGGAAGTACGGGTTCACGCGCTCTTCGAGCACCGGCCACATCTCACGCCGCAGCGCGACGATCACCTCTGCCATCGCCTCGATGGCGTTCGCGCCCTCCCACGGCAGTGCCCCATGCGCCGCGCGCCCGCGGGTCGTCACCTGCGTGCTGGCAAACCCGCGCTCGCCAATCGCCACCTGGCTCAGCGTCTGCTCGCCCACGATGACGTAATCGGGCCGGGTCGCGATATTCTGGACGACGTAGAGCGCGCCGTGCCGCCCGCCCGTCTCTTCGTCGGCCACGACGTTGACGATCAGCGTCCCGCCAAACTCGACGCCCGATCGTGCCAGCGCGATGGCGCCCATCACCTGCGCCGTCACGCTCGCCTTGTCGTCGCCCGCGCCGCGGCCGTAGACCCGGCCATCGTCTACCTCCGCGGCGAATGGCGGGTGGCTCCAGGCACTGACTTCGCCGGTCGGGACGACGTCCACATGGGCGTTGAACAGCAGCGTCGGCCCCGCGCCGCGCCGCAGCGTGGCGATCAGGTTCGGCATAATCTCGAGGTCGCCGATCGTCTCCGTCTCGAATCCTTCCGCCGCCAGCTTCTCCTGGCAGATACGGATCGACCCCCGCACGTCTCCGGGCGGATTGACCGATGCCTCGTCCCGGACCAACGCCTGAAGGAGCTGAATCGTCTCGCCCTCGTCGATCTGGTCGAGCACACGTTGGGCCTGCTGATCGTCCACTTTCGCCTCCACGTCGTCCATCGTGCCACCCGGCGGCAGTATACCGGCGGGATGCGGCGGCCGTGGTACAGTCGGCTACGGCCGATGGCCGTCGCGGTTGTCGCGAACGGCGTCTCTGGCTATCGTTGGGCCAATGGGGCGTTCATGTCGCGTCGGCGACATCTGTCACGAGGGATGGCGAGGGTGAACGACAAGCTTTCGGTACTCGACGACACCAAGCTTTCGCCGGCCTGGGCCGGGGCCATTGACGGCTGCATCCTCGACATGGATGGCGTGATCTACCGCGGCGACACCCTCATCCCGGAAGTCCCCGGCTTCCTTGCCGCACTCGACGCGGCCGGGGTCGCCTGGTCGATGGCGACGAACAACGCCACCAAGACCCAGCGCGACTACGTCGAAAAGCTTGCCCGCATGGGCATCGACGCCCCCGAAGCCCGCATCGTTACGTCCGCCGTCGCGACGTCGTCGTACCTGCGGCACACCTACTCGAGTGGCACGACGATCTACGTCGTCGGCATGGACGCGCTCCGTGAGGCCATCTTCGGCGACGGCTACTTCATCCCGGCCGGCCGCGACGCGCAGGTCGTCGTCTCCGGCGCCAACTTCGACTTGCGTTACAACGACCTCAAGATCGCGTGCCTAGCCATCCGCGCCGGGGCCGACTACGTCGCCACCAACGGCGACCGAACCTTCCCGACTGAGGAGGGACTCATCCCCGGTTCCGGCGCGATCGTCGCGGCGCTGGTCGCCGCCACCGACGCGCAACCGGTCGTCATCGGCAAGCCCAGCCCGGAGATGATTCGCTCCTGCCTGGAGCTCATGGGCACGACCGCCTCTCGAACGCTGATGATCGGCGACCGGCTCGACACCGACATTCAGGCCGGCATCAACGCCGGCACCCAGACGCTCCTCGTTCTCACCGGCGTCTCGACCGTCGCTGATATCCAGACGTTCGGCATCGTGCCCGAAGTCGTCGTCCCGACCCTCGCCCCGGTCAGCGATGCCCTCGGCGCCCGCAACCCAAAGGCTGCGGGCCGATGACGGATGAGGGAAACGCGCGCTACGACATCGACGACCCGACGAAGATCCAGGGACGCGACGAGCTCAGACTCGGGGACCACAACCTCGCCGAGCTGCGGCTCGACCGCGCGCTGGAGGCGGTCGGTGACCGCGCCGGCCGGCTCCTGCTCCTCGGCGCCGGGGCCGGACGCTACGCCCGAGCACTCGCTGCGGCGCGGCCCGACCTCGACATCGTCGCCGGGGACCTCAGCCAGGTCGCCGTGGCCGAAGCGATCGAGCGGGGAGGCCCGCCAGCGTATCTGGTGATGGACGCCCAGCACCTCCCGTTCCGTGATGCCTGCTTCTCCGCCGTGGTCTTCTTCGACCTCCTCGAGCATGTCCCGGACCCGTCCACGATGATCGCCGAATGCCGGCGTGTGCTCGCCCTCGGCGGCGTGCTGCACTTCTTCGTCCCCCTCGAAAACCAACCGGGAACGCTCTACCGCGCGCTCCGCGACGGCCGGCGGATCCCCATTCATCGCTGGAAGGAGGACCACGTAGGCCATATCCAGCGGTTCCAGCAGGCTGACGTCCTGCAGCTTGTCTGGGACTCCGGACTGACGGTCACGAGCGTCAAGCACTCGTTCCACTTGATCGGCCAGGTCCACGATATCGTCGACTACTGGCAGCGCGATCGGTCCGCGGGCGGGCGGGGCCGGCTGCCCGTCCCGCTCGTCAAGCTCGCGACGCGCGGCCTCTTCCTCATCACCTGGCGGCTTGCCTACCTCGAGGACCGCGTCTACGACGGGGGCAAGCTCGCCTCGGGCCTGCACGTCACCGCGGTGCTGGATCGCGACGACCAGGGATAGGGGCAGTCACCGATGGCTGTGCGCGCGATCGTCGTCGGCTCTCTCGTGATGGACCTCAGCTTCCTCGTTCCGAAGCGCCCGGAGCCGGGCGAGGTCGTGATCGCGACTGGCTTCGCAACCTTTCGCGGTGGAAAGGGATACAACCAGGCCATCGCGCTGGCGCGGCTCGGCGCGGATGTCACCTTCGTCGGCGCGGTCGGCGACGACGCATGGGGGCGCGAATTCATCGCTTCGCTCGAGGCCGAGCGGGTCGATGCGTCCCGCATGGTCGTGATCCCCGACGCGGCGACCTCGGTCGCCGCGCCGATGGTCACGCCGGATGGAGATGTCGCGTTCGTCCACGCGCCAGCCGCAAACGCGCTCCTCACTCCGGAGGCGGTCGCCGACCTCCCGGCGTGCGACGTGCTGCTCTTGCAGGGCGAAGTTCCCGTCGAGACGTCCATTGCCGCGGCCCGTGTCGTCGAGCGATACGGCGCGCTCGTGATGCTGAACCCGGCGCCCGCGCACGGCATCACCCCCGAGCTGGTCGAGGTCGCCGCGATCCTGACCCCTAACGAGATCGAGGCTCGCGACCTGGCTCGATCGGCCGGCGATCCGGTAGCCGTTGCCCGGATGCTGGCGGCCGGCCGGCGCGGCGCAGTCATCACGCTTGGCGAACGAGGCGCGGCCTGGGCGATCGACGGGCAGTCCGGCCACGCCTACCCGCCGTCGATCGTCGCCATCGACGCGACTGGCGCCGGGGATAGCTTCTGCGCCGCGCTCGCTGTCGCGCTCGTCGAGGGACAGCCTGCGGCCGACGCAGTCCGGTTCGCCTGCGCCGCCGGAGCCGCTGCGGCAACAGTGCGTGGCGCCGAGCCAGGGTTGCCCGACCGCCGGATGGTTGAAGCGCTGCTCGGGCGCTAGGCCGCGGCCGGCTCCAGTTGCGCGGTCAGCGATTCCTCGGTTACGGGGTCAAAAGCGTGGATATGGTAGGTATCGACGACGATCTCCGCCTGCTCACCGCGCCGAACTGTCGTGCGCGGATCGGCGCGCGACACGAGCGTCTCACCGCCCGGGCCGGCCAGATGAAGCAGTGTCTCCGATCCGAGTGGCTCGACAAGCTCGACTGGCAGCGAGACGATGTTCCCTTCGTGTACCGTCTCGGCGAACTCGCGCACCTGCATGTGCTCGGGCCGGATCCCCAACAGCACCTGCTTGCCCACGTACGCATGCAGCCCTTCTGCTCGCTCCGGCGGCAGCACCAGGCGGAATTCCTCCGCCGAAACGACGACGCGACCGTCACTCGAGGTGACGTCGGCCGGGAAGACATTCATCGACGGGCTGCCGATAAATGTCGCCACGAACCGATTGGCCGGGTAGTCGTAGAGGCGCTGCGGCGTATCGAGCTGCTGGAGCTGGCCAGCGTTCATCACCGCGATACGGTCGCCCATCGTCATCGCCTCGGTCTGGTCGTGCGTGACGTAGAGCGTCGTAGTGCCAAGCCGCTTCTGTAGCTTGATGATCTCGGCGCGGGTCTGGACGCGCAGCTTGGCGTCCAGGTTCGAGAGCGGCTCGTCCATCAGGAAGCATTGCGGCTCGCGGACGATCGCCCGACCCAGCGCCACGCGCTGTCGC
>DAOKZM010000294.1:0-940 GCA_035325665.1 Thermomicrobiales bacterium
GCTCAATGCGGCCTCGACCCGCTCGGTCGCGGCGGCGGCGCTCGGCGTGCCGAAGCCCGGCTCGCCAGTGCGCTTCGAGGCCGCCTGCCCGATCTCGGCCAGCGTCAAGGCGTTCGCGCCGGCCACCAACGCCGCGCCGTGGTCCGACGGCGCCGGGATCGTCACCGGCTACACGGCGCTGAGCGACCACGACGTCGCCGCCGCGCGCAGCGGGCCGGACGCCGGCTGGGTGCTGCCGCTCGTCCAGACGAACACCGGCTGGAACACGCTGGTCACGGTCGCGAACCTCGGGACGGCGGCGGCAGACGTGACGCTGAAGCTCTACGCGACCGACAACACGGACGGGGTCGATGGCGCGACGCTGACCCTCCAGCAGCGGGTCACGCAGGGAAGCGCCTGGACGGTCGATGCCGAAGCCACGCTCGGCCAGACCGGCTGGGTCGGCTTCGCCCGGATCACCGCCAACGGCGACGTCGGCGTCATCGCGCGGCGGGTCAAGCCGTCGGCGACGATGGCGATGACGAACGTCGGCATGGCGACGAGCGATCTCACGGCGGGAAGCTACCGCTCCGCCGCGCCGCTGCTGTTCAACGCCTACAACGGCTGGAACACCGGTATCACGCTGGCCAACCCGTCGGCGATCCCGGCGACGGTAACTGTCGAGTATTACGAGGCCGGCGGCGGTTACGTCTCGGACACGCAGGTCGTCGTGCCGGCCAGCTCGATGCAGTACATCTACACGCCCGGGTCGGTCGCGCAGGAGGGGTTCGTCGGCGGGGCGAACATCCTGAGCAACGTGCCGATCATCTCCTCGGTGGACGAGGTGAAGTATGAGACGATCGAGGGGTTGTCATACATGGCCGATGGCCGCGGGCAACAGGAGGTGACGATCCCGCTCGTCTTCCGTGAGAATCCGGCGAAGGCCCAGCACGACAACTCC
>DAOKZM010000294.1:950-4658 GCA_035325665.1 Thermomicrobiales bacterium
GGCATTGCTATCACCAACCTAGACCCGAACGCGACCGCCACGGTCGCCGTCGAGTTGCTGTCGCTCTACGGCGTGGACCTGCTGCCTTCACCGATCCAGGTGGTCATCCCGGCCGGCGGGATCGGGACCGTCTACCTCCCGTTCATCGATGGGCTAGCGCCGGGGACGGTGGCGACGGCGCGGCTGACGACCGCCAGCCAGGCCGGCATCGTCGCGGTCTCGAACGACATCAACTACACCGTCACGGGAGATGGCTCGGTGGTCTTCAGCGCCTGGGGCGCTGAGGGGTCGTATATCGCCAACGGGGGAGGACAGTGACGGCCGGAGCCGGGTCGGACCAGTTCGCCGAGATCGTCGCCGCGCTGAACGCTGGCGACCTGGCGGCGGTGTTCGCGCTGATCGAGCGCGATCTGGCCGGCGACGCCAACCGGCAGCGGCGCTACGCCCTGCACCTGATGCGCGCCCGGCTGCGGATGGTGGCCGACGATCCCGGCCTCGCCTTCCCCGACCTCGACTCCGCGCTCGATCTGGCCGGCTCGCCGCAGGACCAGGCGGCGGTCCTCCAGGCACGGGCCGAAGCCGCCGAGGCGGTCGGCGAGCCGGAGATGGCCCGTGCCGACCTCGAGCGGCTGCTCGACGCGGTGACCGACCCGACCAACCGCGCCGCGGCCGAGCAGGTGCTGGGCCGGATCGAACGTGACCACGGCGACATCGCCCGGGCGGTCGCGCTGCTGGAGAGCGCCCGCGAGCGTCTGGGCGCGGCCGGCGCGGGCAGCGACCGGATCGCCGAGGCGACGCTCGACCTGGCGATGGCGCTGCGGCTGGCCGGCCGCGCCGGGGAATCGATCGCGCTGCTGCGCGAGGTCGCGGCCGGCGCCGACCCAGCTCTCGCGGTCCGCCTGCTGATCCAGATCGGCACGAGTAGCGCCTTCACCGGCGACTACGACGCCGCACTGGCCGCCTGGGACGAGGCGCTGCCGCTGCTGGTTGACGGCGACGACCGCGCGGTCGTGCGCTACAACCGCGCGGTCGCGCTGCGCGATATGGGCCGGCTGGACGACGCCCGCGACGATCTGCAGCGCGGGCTGGTGGACAACGCCGGGTCCAACCGGCGTACCGAGTTCGATCTGCTGCTGCTGCTCGGCATCGTCGAGCGTGAGCGCGGCGAGCAGCAGCGCTCGCTCGACGCGCTCGGCCAAGCGGCAGCGCTGATGCCGGAGGGGGACCCGCACGGACGCGCCCGGCTGGAGATCGGCACGACGCTGGCGACGACCGGGCTGGTCGGGCTGGCGATCGAGGAGCTCGGCGCGGCGGCCCAGCTCTGCGCCGACCCGGACGACCGCGCCCGCGCGTACCGCTCGCGCGCTGCGGCCCGGCAGGAGCTGGGCCTGGTCGAGCCCGCGCTTGACGACTACGCCCGCGCCGTTGAGGAGACGACCGACCCGGACGAGCGCGCCCGCGGCCAGATCACTCGCGCGACGATGCTCGCCAGGCTCGACCGACGGCG
Source organism: Thermomicrobiales bacterium (assembly GCA_035325665.1). Lineage (GTDB taxonomy): Bacteria > Chloroflexota > Chloroflexia > Thermomicrobiales > CFX8 > JAMLIA01. The sequence goes on from DAOKZM010000294.1 coordinate 2,458, forward strand.
CGAGGCACTGGCCGCGCTGGAAGACGCCGCGCTGTCCGCCCGCGACCCGGAAGTGGCCCGGCAGGTGATCGTCCAGCGCGGGGCGCTGCGGTCGGCGACCGGCGACCTGGACGGGGCGATCGCGGACCTGGAGCTCGGGCGCGAGCTGGCCCGGAGGGCGGGAGACGACGACCTGGCGGCGCGGGTCACGGTGGATCTTGGCGCGATCCTCGTCGCCGTCGACCGCGAGGACGAGGCGGTGAAGCTCTTCCAGCAGGCGCTCGCGACGGCCGGCGAGGGGGATGTCGCCTACACCGCGCTGATGCGCCTCGGCAGCGTCCACGTCGCCCGGCGCGAGCCGCTCGCCGCTCTCGACGCCTTCGAGCGGGCAGCGGCCGCGGCGCGGGACGACCGCGAGGCGCGAGCACGCGCCTTCCTAGCACGCGCTGGCGCAGCCCAGCGCTTCCAGCGCTATGGCGCGGCAGCTGAGGACTACGCGCGGGTGCTGACGCTCCAGCCGGGGCAGCAGGCGCAGGACCAGGCGACGATCGGACAGGACGTCATCGCCAACCACATCGCCGGGCTGGAGCGGGCGCGCGAGGAGCTGACGAACGTGATGCGCGCGCCGGAGGAGCCGAGCTTCCGCGCCGGGCCGACGCTCCAGCGCGGGATGATCGCGCTCCAGCTCGGCGACGTCACCGCCGCCGAGGTCGATCTCAACCGCGCCGCCCGCCTCTACCAGCTCCTGCCCGACCGCGCTCTCGCCGAGGCGCGCCTGGCCCTCCTCGCCGCCCACCTCGGCCGCTGCGAAGATGCTCGCGAGCATCTCACCGCCGCCGCCGACCTCGACCCGACCCGCGCCTGGGCGACGCAACTGGCGGCCCAGGCGGATTGGAATAACTGTCCGGGGGTGTGGGGGACGGGGGACGGGCGCATGTAGGGGAGAACCTCGTGTTCGCCCGAAGTCGGCGGTCGCCCCGACGAATCATCTCGCACCCGCGGTGGTCACCACCCGGCATCCATGCATCGAGCGTGTTCGCATGGCGCCCTCCCCTACGCGGCGGGGTAGGGCGCCAGCCCAGCGGGTCGTGGGTGAAACGGGCGTATTGCATACACCCCTACATCACCCCGTCCCTCATCCCTCAAACATACTTCTCCAGCTTCTTCTTCGCGATCGTCTCGTCGGTCTCGACGAGGCGCTTCTGGTGATCCCGGCTGGTGGGGAGGCCGTTGGGGAGGATGATGTCCTTGTAGCCGTCTCCCTGCTCCAGGAAGAGGTGCGGCTGGTCGCGGAAGTCGGGGTCGTCATCGAAGTCGATCAAGTAGAAGTTGCCCTTCGAGATCGTGTGATCCCTCTTGTGGTCGCTGCCGGATTTGACCAGGAGGGGGCTCTGCTGCCCCTCGACCCAGGCGTACCAGTCGTCCCCGTTGAGAAAGAGGATGCGGTTGTCGTTGGTCGTCTCGAACAGCTCGTAGTCGCCGCGCTTCTTGACCTTGGCGCTCACCGACGCCTCCTTTCAGTGCCTCAACTCCCGACCGGCAACTGGCGTGCCAGCGGATCGTGACAATCGTCACGAAACCGGCTACCCTCACAGTCGCCAGCGCGGGGAGGCTGGACGGGACATTCGTGAAACGGACACGGGAGAACCGATGACGGCAGGGAAGACCGAGCGCCAGATCGACATCTCGCGCTTCCATACCTACGACGAGCTGACGGCGCTGCTGAAGGGGCTGGTCGAGACCTACCCGACGCTGGCGACGCTGGAGTCGATCGGCCAGTCGCACGAGGGGCGCCAGATCTGGCTCGTAACGATCACGAACCAGGAGACCGGCGCGGCGGACGATAAGCCAGCGATGTACATCGACGGCAACATCCACGCAGGCGAGGTGACCGGCTGCAACGTCGCGCTCTACACGGCCGAGATGCTACTGGCCGGCTACGGCAACGACGCGGACACCACCGAGCTGCTCGACACGCGGACGTTCTACATCGCGCCGCGCGTCCAGCCGGACGGGGCCGAGCTGTACCTGACGACGCCGTACACGCTGCGCTCGTCGGTGCGCGAGTGGCCGGCCGGCGACCCCGACGAGGGACTGACGCCGGAGGACATCGACGGCGACGGGCTGATCCTCCAGATGCGGGTCAAGGACCCGAAGGGGGAGTGGCTCGTCTCCGAGCACGACGAGCGACTGATGGTCAAGCGCCGGCCGGACGAGCTGAC
>DAOKZM010000295.1:0-4645 GCA_035325665.1 Thermomicrobiales bacterium
GCGACGGCCGGATCACGCCGAACGGCATCCACGACTTCGTCGTCGAGGAGGTGACGAAGGACGGCTTCCGCGACCAGTTCTCCTGGTATGCCCTCGGCCACGCGATCGGCCTGGACGTCCACGAGAACCCCTGGATGCAGCCGGGCTTCGACGAGCCGATCCGCGCCGGGATGTGCTTCGCGCTGGAGCCGAAGATCGGCATCCCCGGCCGGTTCTACGTGCGCTGCGAGGACGTGGTCGTCGTCGAAGCCGAACGCGCCCAGCCGCTGACCCGCTATCCCTATGACCCGATCGTGATCGAATGAGCGGCAGGCCCCGTCGCGACCGCTACCGCTTCCCCGAGACGCGCGACTCGCGGATCGCGATGGTCGCGACCCTGGCGCTCTTCCTGGTCGTTATCCTCATCTTCATCGTCATCATCTTCCGCCAGGGAACGTTGACGACGGTAACACCAACGCCGGGTGGCTGGATCGAGGCGCGGTACATAGCGGTATGAGCATCTATCCAGAGGGTTTACGTAAAGACGCGTCGGGGACTTGCTGCTACGGAGCGAACTGGCGCTCCATTCCTACCTGAAGCGAATCGGCCGCGCGAGCAGCACACCGATCCCCGCCGCCAAGCCGAATAGCGCCCAGAGCCACGGCGTTACCAGCACGGCCAGCGCCGATGGTTCGGTGTCGAAGTACTCACCACGCTCGTGCCTCCAGAGCTGGATACCGAGGTAGACCAGATGGGCGACCGCCGGTACGGCGATGAGCGCGTACCGGGAGCCGATCAGCAGCCCGGCGAATGCGCCGATCGCAATGAATACGCCGACGGTGGCGACGTCGTTCAGCCGATCGGTTGACTCCAGCACCGCGTAGAACGCAATCAGCGCGGTTGCCTCAAGTACGGCGACCACCATGATGCTGCGCCACGGCAGTCGTGCCGTCGCCGCTATCGCCTCAGACTCCAGCCGGCGGCTTGACGCCCTGCTGGCGCTCGGGCAGCTTCGCCCACGAGTGCATCGGCCGCTCCGGAATCACGGGCAGCGGCTCGCCGTCGACGAGCGTTGCCGTAGCGGTCAGGAGCTGGGCGCGTACTCCCCCGTTTCGAGCCGGAAGACCGCCACGTCGGCCGGCGAGCCGACGGCGAGCGTGCCGAGGCCCGGCCTGCCCATCGCCTTGGCCGCGTTGGTCGTCGCCCGGGCGATCACGTCCGGCAGGCTCATCCCAAGGTTGAGGAACTTCGACAGCGTCGTCGGCAGATCGAACATCGGCCCCTGCCGGGCGGTCTGGTGAATGTCGCTGGAGATGACGTCCGGCAGGACGCCCTGGTCGAGCATCGCCTCGGTCACCTCGTAGGAGAACGAGCCGGTGCCGTGGCCGATGTCGAGGACGAGTCCCTGCTGCTGAAGCTCGCGGATCTCCGGCAGCACCTTGCCTTGCTCGTCCGTGATTCGCATGTCGCCGCCGGTGAAGCAGTGGGTCAGGATGTCGCCGGGCCGAAGCAGGCCGGCCACCTCGCCGATCGTCGGGGGGCCGAAGCCGATGTGGATCATCAGCGGCAGCCCGACCCGGTCCGCCAGCTCGCGCGCCCGCTCGACCGCCAGCATGCCGACGCCGCGGGTCGTGTTGCGGTCAATCCGCGCCTTGATGCCGAGGATCAGGTCGCGGTTCTCCTCGACGATCGACGCCGCCAGATCGACGTTCAGGTAGTCCGGATTCGACAGCTCCCAGGTTGGCGCGACCAGCCCGATCGAGGAAAGGTTCAGGAGCGCGAAGGCCCGCACTCGGCTCGGCTCGACGACGTAGCGGCGGAAGCCGGGGAACGTGTACGATCCCGAGCTGCCGACCTCGAGCCAGGTCGTCACCCCGCTGGCAGCCGCGACCGGGTCCGGCTCGATGCCCCAGTAGGTCACGCCCCAGTAGATGGGCGTGTGGAGGGCCACCAGCCCCGGCGTCACGATCTGCCCGCTGGCGTCGATGACGCGCGTCGCATTCGAGACGTCGATCCCGGTCGCTACGGCGGCGACCTTGCCGCCGCTGATCGCGACGTCCAGATTCCCATCGACGCCCGACGCCGGGTCGACCACCCGCCCGCCGCGGATCACCGTGTCGTACTGCTGCGTCTGCATCGCCCGCTCCCCTTCCCAACCCAGTCCAGCCTGCATGGCGCGGACAACCTACCGGCGGCGCGGCTGCCCGTCAATGACCCTCGCCGGATCGCCTCCGGTCGTCTACCATGCGCGGCGGATGAAACGGCTCGTGAGAGCGGGAGGAGAAGCGCGATGAACGTCTACGTCTCGGTCGACATGGAGGGGATCACCGGTATTGTCCACGGCGACATGATGGGCGCCGAGGGCCGCGAGTACGACCGAGGCCGGCGCCTCATGACGGGCGACGCCAACGCCGCGATCGAGGGCGCCGTCCGGGCTGGGGCCGAGTACGTCCTCGTCGCCGACGGCCACGGCCCGATGCGGAACATCTTCTTCGAAGATCTGCACCCGGCCGCCCACCTGATGAGCGGCAGCGCCAATGCCCGCGACTACTGCCAGCTCCAGGGCGCCGACAGCCGGTCGTTCGACGCAGCGCTCTTCGTCGGCTACCACGCGATGGCCCAAACCTACGACGCCGTCCACCCGCACACGATCGCCGGGGTTGCCATTCACGAGCTGCGGGTCAACGGCAAGCCACACGGCGAAACCGGCCTCAATGCCGCCATCCTCGGAGCGCTCGGCATCCCGGTCGTCCTCGTCACCGGCGACCTGACGACGACGAAGGAGGCACGCTCGTTCCTCGGAGAGCAAATCGAGACGGTCGTGGTCAAGGAGTCGTGCGGCCGCAACGCCGCCATCTGCCGGCCGCTCAAGGCCGCCCAGGACGACATCACCGCCGCCGCCGAGCGCGCCCTGGGTGCGCTCGATCACGCGAAGGTGTACGCGCCCGGCAGCCCGCTGAGCATCGAGGTCGACTTCCTGACCATGCAGCAGTGCGACCGCGCCGCGCGGACGGCCGGCGTCGAGCGAGTCAGCCCGGTGACGATCTCCATCCCCGGCGACGACGCCTGGGAGCAGTATCGCGTCCTCTGGGCCGGCCTGCGCTCGGCGCTCTACGAGCCGGCCTCGTGGCTGGCCTGACGCGACGCGCGTAGTACAGTCCCGGCGTATCAGGGAGGAGACAGCATGTCCCGACAGGAGATCCTCGACCGGCTCGACTGGCGCTCGATCGGCCCGACCCGTGGCGGACGGGTCACGGCGGTCAGTGGCGACCCGGCCCAGCCCGGCGTGTTCTACTTCGGCTCGACCGGCGGCGGGGTCTGGAAGACCGACGACGCCGGCACGACCTGGCAGAATACGTCCGACGGCTACTTCCGGCGCGCGTCAGTCGGCGCGCTTGCCGTGGCGCCGTCCGACCCGAACGTCATCTATGCCGGGATGGGCGAGACGACGATTCGCGGCAACGTCTCGCACGGCGACGGCATCTACAAGTCCACCGACGCCGGCCAGACCTGGCAGCACGTCGGGCTGGGCACGATTCACCACATCGGCCGGGTCGTCATTCACCCCACCAACCCGGACCTCGTCTACGTCGCCGCCTTTGGCCATGCCTGGGGGCCGAGCGCCGACCGCGGCGTCTACCGATCGAAGGACGGCGGCGCGACCTGGGACCGCGTCCTGTTCGTCAACGAGCGCACCGGCGCCAACTTCCTGGCGATCGACCCGACCAACCCGCGCATCCTCTACGCTTGCTTCTGGGAGGCCCAGCGCGGGCCGTACTACCTCAACAGCGGCGGTCCGGGCAGCGCGATCTTCCGCTCGACCGACGGCGGCGATACCTGGCAGGAGATCACGAACAACCCGGGCATGCCCGAGGGGAACAAGGGCAAGATGGAGGTCGCCGTCGCGGCGAGTGGCAACCGGATCTGGGCCATCGTCGAGGCCGACCCGCTCGAGAAGCGCAACGGCGTCTACCGCTCGGAGGACCGCGGCGAGACCTGGCAGCAGCTCTCCAGCGACACGAACCTCACCGGCCGGCCGTGGTACTTCAATCACATCCGCGCCGACCCGCGCGACCCCGACACCGTCTGGGTGCTGAACTTCGAGATATGGCGCTCGGTAGACGGCGGCAAGACCTATTCCGTCGTCGCCGGCCCGCACGCCGACTACCACGACCTCTGGATCGACCCGGTCAATACGGATCGCATGATCCTCGGCGGCGACGGCGGCGGCTGCGTCAGCTTCAACGGCGGCCAGAGCTGGTCCACCATCTACAACCAGCCGACCGGCGAGTTCTATCACGCTGCCGTCGACACCCGATTCCCATACCGCGTCTACGGCGCCCAGCAGGACAACACGACGATGAGCGTGCCGAGCCGCTCGGTCAGCGGCTTCATCACCACGCCCGAGTGGTACCCAGTCGGCGGCGGCGAGTCGGGCTACATCGCGGTCAAGCCGGACGACCACACCATCGTCTACGCCGGCTCCTACGGCGGCCTGCTGACCCGCTACGACGCGAAGTCACGGCTGGCTCGCGCCGTTTCGGTCTGGCCGGAGATGACCCTCGGCTCGGCGACCTCGGAGATGCACTTCCGCTTCAACTGGACCTCGCCGACCGTCTTCTCGCCGCACGACCCGAACGTCCTCTACACCGGCGGCAACCACGTC
>DAOKZM010000296.1:0-4631 GCA_035325665.1 Thermomicrobiales bacterium
CATGAGCGAGCCGAGGAAGTCGCGCACGAACATCCGACGTGGCAGGCGTACGCGCGGATCGCGGCGATCCTGACAATCATCACCGCGCTCGAGGTCGCGACCTACTACATCGATATCGGTGAGCTGCTGGTCTACGTCCTGCTGATCTTGTCGGCGCTGAAGTTCGGGATCGTCATCGGGTACTACATGCACCTGAAGTTCGATAACCGGCTTTACCCGTTCATTTTCTGTTGCGGGCTGGGGAGGGCGATCGGGATCGTCGTTGCTTCCCTAGCCCTGTTCGACCGCCTCTGGTAGCGCCGACGATCGGACGGGGAGAAGCTGGCTTCTCCCCGTTTCGTTTCCCGGCCGCGCACTGCCGGTCCCCTGAGCCAGCGCTCTTCGGGCCGGCCCTTATGGTGATGTAGTCATGGTCCTGCCTGTCTTCGCCACGACGTCCTCGTTCTCGATCTGGAGCTGGTCGTTCGACCCCGGCGTCATCCTCGGCGTCTATCTCGCCGGCTTCCTGTACTACCGTGCCATCGGCCCGCGGCGCGAGCGCTGGTTTCGTGACTCGCATCCGGTCGGGACCGGTCGCATCGTCTCGTTCTACGCCTCGCTGGCGACCATCATCATCGCGCTGGCCTCCCCGCTCGGCGTGCTTGCCGACGACTACCTGCTCAGCGCCCACATGATCCAGCATCTCCTGATCACGATCGTCGTGCCGGTGCTGTTCTACGCCGGGATTCCAGCCTGGATGTATGCGCCGCTCGTCCGGCGCGAGCGGGTCTGGCACGCCTGGCGGACGTTGACGCATCCAATCCTGGCGTTCGTGCTGTTCCAGATCCCGTTCTCGGTCTCGCACGTTCCGGTGTTCTACGACCTGACGCTGCGTTACCAGCCGGTCCACATCGCCGAGCACGTCTGGTTCATCGCCACGTCGTTCCTCGTCTGGTGGCCAGTGATGGCGCCGGGCCGCGAGTACGGGCAGCTCACACCGATCATGCAGGTCGTCTTCCTGTTCTTTCAGACGATCCCCGGACAGATTGTCGGCGCGCTGATCACGATGGCCGAAACGCCGCTCTACCCCGAATACGCCAACGCGGCGCGGGTATTCGGCATGTCGGTTCTGTCCGACCAGCAGGCCGGCGGCCTGATCATGTGGATCGGCACCGGCACGCTCTACCTCGGGGCGTTGATGGTCGTCTTCTTCCGCTGGGCGAACAAGGCGGATTCCGGCGAGCGCTGGGTCGGCGCGAGCGAGGCGTCCAGGTCGCCGTAAGCGTTTACTCCCGCGTCCCGTCGTCCAACGGCAGGCGCATGATGAACGTGCTGCCCCAGCCCTCGCGGCTCTCGACGTCGAGGCTCCCGCCGTGCTGGGTGACGATCTGATAGGCGCTGGCCAACCCGATTCCGGTGCCGTGGGTGCGGGTGGAGACGTTGCTGCCGCGGTAGAAGCGGTCGAAGACGCGCGGCAGCTCGGCGGCGGGAATGCCGATACCGAAGTCGCGGACCCGCAGGACGGCAGCGTTGCCCTCGCGCGCGACGCTGACAACGACCTCGCCGTCGGCGTCGCTGAACTTCAGCGCGTTGTCGAGCAGGTTGCCGAGGACGCGCTCGATTCGTCGGGAATCCCAGCGGCCCACGAGCGTCGGTTCGGCGCTGCTCAGCGACAGCCGGTCGTGCTCGACTCTCGTCTGGTAAGCGCCGACGATCCGCGTCGCGAGCGCAACGAGATCGGTCGGCTCGCGGTGGAGCTCGACCGGCTGGCCGGCCTCCCATCGGCTGACCTCAAGCAGTTCGTCAATCAGCGCCGTCGCCTCGGTCGTGGTCTGCTCGATCCGCCCGAGCTGTTCGAGCAGGTCTTCGGGCGACGGTACCCTGCCTGACCGGACGCGACGGCTTAGTAGTTGCGCCTGCATCCGGATCGTCGTCAGCGGCGCCTTGAAATCGTGCGAGATCGACGCCAGGAGCTCATCGCGGGCGCGAAGCGCTGCCGTCGACTCCGTCTGGTCGCGGATGAGCCGGACGCGCTCCTTCGCCGATCGGTTGCGCTCGATCGCATAGCGCAGCGTCCGTCCCAGCAGATCAGCGTCGACGCGCCCCTTGACGAGGTAGTCCTGCGCCCCCTCGCGGACGGCGCGGACGGCGAGCGTCTCGTCCGCCATGCCGCTGAGCACGACGACCGGCAGCTCCGGGAAACGGCGCGTCAGCCGGAGGAACGTCTCGAACCCGTGGCTGTCGGGCAGCGAGAGATCGAGGAGCACGAGGTCGGCGTCTAGTGCGGAGAGCAGCTCCTCGGCGCTGGCGAGCCGATCGGCGTGGGCGAGCTCGAACGCAGGCACGTCGCTGGTCGTCTCGGCGTCCAGATCCTCCAGCGCCTCGCGGATCAGGTCCGTGTCGGCGGGGCTGTCCTCGACCAGCAGGATCCGCATGGGTGTCGTGGGGTTGGCGTCCACGGTCACGGCTCGCCTACCCCAGATCGTCCGGCAGCTTCACGATGACGAGCCAGAACTTCTCGATCGACTTGATGACGCTGATGAACTGTTCGAGGTCGACCGGCTTGGTGACGTAGCAGTTGGCGTGGAGGTCGTAGCTGCGCAGGATGTCCTGCTCGGCCTCGGAGGTTGTCAGGACGACAACCGGGATGCGGCGCAGCGCCGGGTCGGCCTTGACATCGGCCAGCACCTCGCGCCCGTCCTTCTTTGGCAGGTTGAGGTCGAGCAGGATGAGATCTGGCCGCGGCGCGTCAGCATAGTCCCCCTCCTGCCGCAGGAACTCCATCGCGGCGACGCCGTCGTTGACGACGTGGAGGGTGTTGCGGACCTTCGCGTCCTCGAGCGCCTCGCGGGTCAGGTCGACGTCGGCCGGGCTATCCTCGACCAGCAAGATGTCGATCGGGTCGATGCCAGCCCAATCGTCGTGCGTCATGCATCCTCCGCTTCGTGCTCCTGATCCGGCAGGGTGAAGAAGAACGTCGCGCCGTCGCCGGGCGCCGATTCTACCCAGATCCGACCGCCGTGCCGTTCGACGATCTTCTTGCAGATCGCCAGCCCGATCCCGGTGCCGGGATACTCCTCGCGCCCGTGGAGCCGTTGAAAGATCACGAAGATGCGCTCCGCGTATTCTGGCGAGATCCCGATCCCGTTGTCGCGGACCGCAAACAGCCACTCTCCATCCCGCCGCTCGGCGGAGACGCGCACCCGGAGGGGCTCGTCGCCGCGGAACTTGATCGCGTTGCCGATCAGGTTCTGGAAGAGTTGTGCGAGCATTGTCTCATTCGCCAGTACGAGGGGCAACTCGTCGGCCGTCACCATCACGCCGGAGTCTTCGATCGCCGCGCGCAGGCTGGTGATGGCGCGCGACAGGGCGATGTTGCTGTCGACCGGCTCCAACTCCTCGATGCCGCGGCCGACCCGCGAATAGGTCAGCAGGTCGTTGATGAGCGTCTGCATGCGCTGGCCGCCATCGGCTGCGTAGGCGATGTACTTGTCGGCGCGCTCGTCGAGCTGGCCGGCGTAGCGTTTCTGGAGTAGCTGGACGTAGCTGACGACGGCACGCAGCGGCTCCTGCAGGTCGTGCGAGGCGACGTAGGCAAACTGCTCCAGGTCGGCGTTCGAGCGCGCCAGGTCGATGGCGCGTTGCTCGCTCTCCTGAAGCGTTGTCTGCAGCTGGTCTGCCATCTGGTCGAACGACGCGGCGGCCTCGCCGATCTCGTCGCGCCGTCGCATGCCGATGCGTTCGTCGAGGTCCCCATCGGCGATGCGTTGGGCGGTCCTCGAGAGCCGCCCCATGCCGCCGACCAGGTCGCGCGCCAGGAGCGAGGCCAGCAGCAGGCTGAGCGTCGCCGCGAGCAGGCTGCCAGCGATGAGCGTCTGGCGCAGATTGTGGTTCGCGGTGGCGGCGTGATCCTGGCGTTGGCCCAGCAACTGCTGCTCGGCGCTCAGCGCATCGTCGAACACCGTCTGCATGTCGCTGAGCTGACTCATTCCCTCACCCGTTGCGACCCAGTCGTCGATGACGCTTAGGTCGGCGCGGCCGGCATCGACCTCCCGTCGCAGCGCGATACCCGGCTCGGTGATGGTGTCCCACCACCTCTCGGCGCGCTGCTCAATCTCGGCCCAGCGAGCCACCTGGGCGGGGTCACTGGAGGTATCTGCCCGCAGCTCCGCCAGGCGGTCGCGGAACGTCTGACGACCTTCGAGGTATGGCACGAGAAACGGGTCATCGCCGGTGATGAGAAAGGCGCGGTAGCCGGCCAGCATGTCGAGCAGGCTCGATAGCGCCGCGTTGGACTTGCCGATGACCTCGAGCGAGTGCGCGACCTCGTCGGCTGCCTCGTCGGCGTCGGTCGTGTTTCGGTAGGCCGCGGCGCTCATCGCGACCAGGACGATGAGAATCAGCGCGAAGCTCCCCAGGAGTTTCCACTGCAGGCGGATGTTCGACAACCTCGTCAACGCGCCAGCTTACGTGATTGCACATGACCCCTACGGCGCGGGCGCAGGCTCGTTCCGGCCGCCGGATACGGAGCCGATGAGAACCGACGCGCCATCGCTGATTCGACCACCAGGATCGCCCACTACCTGTTTGGCCAGCGGCCGAGCCGCCGCGCCAGATGCTCACTGGAACAACGATGTGCAATAGCCGGTAAT
>DAOKZM010000297.1:0-4606 GCA_035325665.1 Thermomicrobiales bacterium
CTTCTGGGTCTATGCTGGCCACGCCGTCCATGGCGCATTCCGCCCGGGGTAGGGTAACCGGCTGGTAGTATCGACATCTTCGATGCTACGGAACGATGCGATCGGCGTTGTCGATCGTATACGAATGGCGGGACGAACCAACCGTCGGACGATGTAGGGGCGCATCGCATACGCCCGGGGCGGCTCCCGCCTCTCCGAGTCGCTTGGTTCGGCGCCCTCGCCGACCAGTCGCGTGCCTGACAGGGCGCATGCCATACGCCCCTACCTGCTTCGCGCCGCATGTTTCACGTGGAACACGGGCTATGCCGCAGGAGGCCCCTCGTCTGGCAGCCGAAACAGGTGCCAGAGCGTCGCGCCGTCGATCGACGGCGCCGTGGCGATCTCGTGCAGGCCAGCATCGCGATGCAGGAGCAGGTCGCGCGGCCGATCCTGGTTGACCAGGAAGAAGACCTCGGAAAAGCGCCAGTCCGCTCGCAGCCAGCGCATCAGCTCGGCGAGCAGCTCGGCGTCCAGCCCGCGCGCCGCGGCGCTGGGCCGCGCCCACCAGGTGACCAGCGCGGCGTGCTCGTCTGACTCCGGAGCGGCGCTAGCCGGCGCGACCCGCGGATGCCACTGGCTGTTGTCGTACGGATTGATGTAGACGCAACCCTCGCAGCGCGCTTCATCGGCGCTGAGGACCGTATAGGCGAACGCCTCACGGCGCTCCCATTCCCGCTCGTGCTCGGCCAGATCCTCGACGTTCTCGGCAAGCGTGAAGTCGTCGGCCGGCCAGGACGATGCGCTCCAGACCCGCAGCGCTGCCGGATCCTCCATCAGCGCCGCGTAGTCGCGCTCGGCGTGCTCCGGCCGGAGCACGCGCATACGCAGGCTCGGCGTCGATGTTTCACGTGGAACAGGCCATTCATCTCGATACCAGGCCATCAGCGGGCCTCCTTCCTGGCGACAGCAGCCGCCCAGCCCAGAATACGACACCGGCGGCCCAATTGGGCCGCCGGTGTGTCTCCAGAGTAAACGCTCCTGCCGGATGCTACTCGTAGCGCAGCGCCTCGGCGATCGGCACCGACGAGGCCTTGCGCGCCGGGATCCAGGTCATGATCGAGGCAGCCACCAGCGAGGCGACGACGAAGAAGGTCACCGTGCCCCACGGGATGACGAAACCACTGAAGTCTTGGCCCTCCGAGAAGTCGGGGGAGTTGATCAGATTGTACGCGAGGACCAACGCCAACACCGTGCCGCTGATCACGCCCAGCGCCGCGATCACGACCGACTCCAGCAGGAACGACGTCGCGACCATGTTGCGCTGGTAGCCGATCGCTCGCAGCATGCCGATCTGCTGGCGTCGCTCGACGACCGAGCGGAACGAGATCACGCCCAGCGCGGCGATCCCGACGAACAGACCGAGACCCATGAAGCCCTGCAGCAGCTTGAAGATGCCGTTCTGGACGGACACGAAGCTCTCCAGCAGTTTCTGGATCGAATCCGCTTGGACACCGCTGGTCAGCAACGCCGCCTCGATTTGCTTGGCAATCTCGTCGGCGTTCGGCTGGGCAGCCGGGGTCAGCTGGACGAAGAGCGTCGATAGGTCCGACCCGCCGTACAGGTCACTGAACACCTGCTCGGACGTGTAGACGCCGAACAACATGCTCACCTTGGCGTCGATCACGCCGATCACCGTCCACGTCTCCGACTTACCGGTCTGTGGACTCTCGACCTCGACATCGAAGGCCGGGAACGATCCCTTCACGACCTCGACGTCCTTTGGCGCGGCGTAGGCGTCCGGGTCGTTGCCAAACTCATCGGCCGCCAGCGCGTTAGCGTCGATGATCGCGACCTTTTCGCCGGCCCGGATCGCCGCCCAGACGTCGGCGTCAGTGGCATAGCCCGCCGCGCGTCCCTCGAGCGGGATGTCGGCGGCGGCCATGTACGCCTCGTCCATGCCGCTGATCGACGTGTGCTTCCACTCGTCGGCGCCCGGGTTCCGGATCTCGGTGTTCTCGTAGGCGATACTGTCGAGCCGCCCGACCGCTTTGATGTCATTCGGGTTGACCGGGCTGCCAGCGAGCTGGCCCTTGAGATCGGTGATCGGGTTGGCCGGATTGGTCGTCACCGAGATGTCCCAGCCGGCATCCGCCTTGTCGGTCGAAAACAGCTCGACGAAGTTCGCGTTGATCGTCGTCATCGTCACCAGCGAGAAGATCACCATCGAGAACATGGCGATCGTCAGCCCGGTCCCGCCCTTCGAGGCCAGCGGGTAGGCCACGGCGGTCTTGACTGCTGGCAGCCACCGCGAGAAGGCGCGTCCGAGACCCGAGATGACCCCGACCGCGATCTCCGCGTTCCACATGATGATCAGCGTCGCGAACGTCACCATCGAGAGACCCGAGACGAAGAACATCTCCATGCCACCGGTGCCGAGGTTGGGCAGGATCTTATCCGACCAGTCGTACGGTAGCAGCCAGAACGCTAGCATCACCGCGGCAAAGAAGGTATAGACCGGTCGCTTCGGCAAGTAGCGGCTGAGGAACAGCGACAAGCCCAGCGCGACGAGCGTCAGGCCGGTCGAGAACTGGAAGATGCTCTTGGCGCTCACGCCGCCGAGCATCATCAGCACGCCGACGATGGTCAGGAATGGCCCCCAGCCAACGTAGTGCGCCAGCAGGCGGAGCAGCCAGGTGACGAGCTTGACCGGCGCCAGCGCCACGTTCCAGATCAGCTCCAGCGGGAACCAGAGCAGGCTGCTGAGCGAGATGCCGACCGACGGGCCGAAGCGCGGCAGCTTCGACCACCAGCGCCAGGCCGGCCGCTTGCCGCGGCTGAAGTGCGCCTCCTCCGGCAGGTCGCGGATGGCAGCGACGATGTTGAGCCGGCTGGAGCGTACCGAGGCGAAGATGATCGTCAGGAACGTCACCGACACGCCGAGCGAGTAGGCGACCACCAGCGACCGCCAGGTCGCGAACGGCTGGATGGTGATGAAATCGCCGAGCAGCGCGCCCATGACCCCGGCGATGGCGAAGGCGACGCCGACCCCGGCGGCCGCGCCGATCAGCGCTGCGCCGAGGTCGTAGGCGGTCCCCTCGGCGATGAACCCTTGAATCAGATGGCGGCGCTTCATGCCGCCCGCACGGGCCATGCCCATCTCCGAGCGGCGCTCGGCGGCGAGCATCATGAAGATGAGGAAGATCAGTAGCACGCCAGCCGCGACCGAGAACAGGCCGAGGACGATGAATAGGGTCATGAAGATATTGCCGAACGTCTCGGCGCCCTTGATCGCGTCCTGCTTGATCGGGTTGACGCCGAGTTGGTTGCCGCCGTCGATGCCAGCCAGCGCCTGCTCGACCGCCGGGACGACCGCGTCGGTCAGGTCCGCGCCGTCCTCGACGCCACCACGATTCGAGATCGCGATGTAGCGCGCCTTGCCTTCAAGGCCCGTGATGCGCTGCACCTCGGCGAGCGGCATCGCGAAGCCGTAGATGTCGGCCGACTGCTGCCCGCCGCCGGCAAAGCCGGTCATGATCGAGCCGCGCGCGATCGCCGCCACTCGCACCGGCTGCGGCTGGTTGTTATAGAAGAAGACGAGCAGGTCACCGTCGGACGCGTCGATCTCGCGCGCCAGGTCGTCGGACAGCACCACCGGGTAGACCTGCAACGTGGCAGGATCGACCGTCAGACCACCGGGAATCTGGTCGGCAAACTGCTCCAGCAGCGCGACGTACTCGGCCGGCAGTGGTTCCGAACCAGTGGTCACGGCCGCGAAGTCGATCGCCTTGCCCGACGTCGTCGCCATCCCGCCGAAGCTCTCGACCTTGTCCGGCTCGAGCCCGGTCATCACGACCGCCGGCTCGGAGAGGCGCTTGTTGACGTTGAGAATCGGGACCGTGTCTGTCAGGACGGGCATGACCGCGGAGACGTCAGGGTTATCGGCCAACGCCGTCTGGAGCTCGTCAGCGACCGAGGCGTCGATCGGCTGGTTGTTGATCGCGATCGTTCCCTCGCCGCCGGTGTTGCCGACGTAGGCGACGGTCACATCGACCTCGCCGAGCCCCTTGTAGGTCGAGCTGGTGATCGAGTGGTCGATCGAGTCGCCGGTCGTCAGCGAGGCGGCGATGATCAACGTTGCCAGCATCAAGCCGACCATAATCAGGATCGTCTGCGCCTTGCGTCGCGGAATGTTACGCACCGCCATCCGGAAGATGACCGGATTCCGGAGCGCGATGACGACCGTTGTCACCAGGCAGAGCGCCATGATCGCGACGACGACCAGCATGATCGTCGTCATCGACAGGCCGAAGATACTATCCACAGAGTTCCCCTTCAGGCTCGATATGTCTCAGAGCGACCGGGTGCGTGATGGCGGCGCCTAATGGCCGTTCGACAGCCCATCGGAGACGATGCGGCCGTCGCTCATGCGGATGATCCGCTGGGTCATGTCGCCGATGCGCGGGTCATGGGTGACGATCACAAACGTCTGCTGCTGGGTGCGGTTCAGCTCGATCATCAGGTTCATGACGTCGTCGGCCGTCTCGCTGTCAAGGTCGCCGGTCGGCTCGTCGGCCCAGACGATGGCCGGCTCGTTGACCAGCGCCCGGGCGATCGTCACCCGCTGGCG
>DAOKZM010000298.1:0-4606 GCA_035325665.1 Thermomicrobiales bacterium
CATAGGCCTGCGGCGTCGCGGCGGTGATCGAGACGCCGGCCATCGCCGCCACTTCGATCAGGCTGTTGAGCACGTTGTTGAACGCACCGACGTAGGCCAGGTTCTTGCCCTCGAACGTGCCCCACTTCTCCTTGAGAGTCAGGATATCGGCCAGGCTCTGCATCGGGTGGTGGCCATCGGTCAGCGCGTTGATGACCGGGATCGTCGCCCGCTCGGCGACGAGCTTGACGTCGTCGTCGGCGTAGGTGCGGATGACGAAGGCCGAGGCGTAGCGGCTGACGACCATCGCGGTGTCCTCGAGGGTCTCGCCGCGGCCGATCTGCAGATCCTCGGAGCTGACCGTCGACGGGATGCCGCCGAGTCGGGCGACGGCTGTCTCGAACGAGAATCGCGTGCGGGTCGAGGGCTTGGCGAAGTAGAGCACGACGGTCGAGCCGGTCAGCAGCCCGTGGTGCTTGAGCGGGTTGGCCTTCAGCTCGCTGGCGAGGTCGAGCAGCAGGTGCATGTCGTCGATCGAGAGGTCCGAGGTTCGTAGAAGGTCTTTCATCATCGTGTTCTCCGGTAGCTCCAGGCTTCAGCGCGAGTGACAGGTCGTCGGCCACGGTCAGTGGCGGCAGCGGCCTGATTCACCTGGCGAAACCGGAGGACGAGCCGGGGCGCCGGGCGTCAGGCGTTGCGCCTGCGCCTGAGGACGCGCGCGGTCGTCACCAGAGAGGGAAGATATTGAGCGGTGATATAGCTCTCGTGCTTCGGGTTCATGACCAGCTCCAGACGAATCGAACGGACGAACAGGGAAACGACAGGTCGCGACTAGCCGCGCCTGCTCCTCCTGGTCCTCGACTCGCTAACGATTCGGGTCACGAACACTCCTTCATGGCATCGCGCCATGATCCGCACCGCACGACTGTACCACCGCATCGACCGGCAGTCAACACCCGGCCATCATGATCTCGCGATATCCTGTCTGCGAACGACCACCTGGACGGAGCAGGACGACGTGCGAGCGTGGCGGCCACTTGGCAGCAGGGTCGATATGCGCCTGGTGCGCGCGTCGCGCCGGATGCGCGCGGGCGTCCACGGCCTCGGGCCGGGGCTGATCACCGGCGTCGCCGACGACGACCCCTCCGGCATCTCGACCTACACGATCACCGGCGCAACCCAGGGCTACCAGCTCCTCTGGCTCAGCGTCGTGACGCTGCCGATGAACATCGCCGTCCAGAGCGTCTGTGCCCGGATCGGGCTGGTGCGCGGGCAGGGGCTGGCGCGGGTGATCGGCGAGCGCTACGGCCGCGGCTGGCTCTGGCCGGTCGTCGGGCTGCTCTTCATCGCCAACGTTATCAACATCGGCGCCGACATCCTGGCGATCGCGGCGGCTATCGGCCTGCTAACGCCGATCCCGGCTCGCTGGATGGTCGTCCCGATCGGCGTCGGGATCGCGCTGGTCGAGGTCATCGTCCCCTACCCGCGCTTCGCCCACTACCTGAAGCTGCTGACGCTGGTCATCTTCGCCTACGTCATCGGCGCGTTCGTCGCCAACCCGGACTGGGGCGCCGCGCTGCGGGCGACCGTCGTGCCGTCGGCCGACTGGTCAGGCGCGACGGTCCAGACGATCGTCGCGATCCTCGGCACGACGATCTCGCCCTACCTCTTCTTCTGGCAAACGTCAGAGGAGGTCGAGGAGGAGGCGCAAATGGGTATCGCGCCGAACGGCGCCGGCGCGGAGCAGATCGAGCCGCTCCTCCGCGCCGCCCGTGTGGACGTCGCGCTCGGCATGGTGCTGGCCAACGTCGGCTTCTACTTCGTCGTCCTGACCTCGGCGGCGACGCTGCACGCCAGCGGGCGGACCGACGTCCAGACGGCGGCTCAGGCGGCCGAGGCGCTACGGCCCCTGGCCGGCAACGCGGCGTCGCTGCTCTTCGCCATCGGCATCATCGGCACCGGCCTGCTGGCGATCCCGACGCTGGCCGGGTCGACCGCCTACGCCGCGGCCGAGTTGTTCGACTGGCCGGAGGGGCTGAGTAACACGTTCCGCCGCGCGCCTCAGTTCTACGGCGTCATCGCGCTGGCGACGTTGTTGGGGATCGCCCTGACGTTCACTAGCCTCGGCGAGATCCGCGCCCTCTACCTGGCGGCCATCGTCAACGGCCTGATCGCGCCGATCCTGCTCGTCGTCATCATGCTGCTGGCCGGCGACCGGACGGTCCTCGGCCGGTATACGGTCGGACGCGTTGCCCGGTTGGGCGGCTGGGCGACGACCGCCGCAATGCTGCTGGCCTCGCTCGTCCTGCTGGCGGGGCTGCTACCCGTCTGAGGCCGGCCGAAGCTCGAAGCGGCAGCGCGGCGGGTCGCTCTCGCGGTCGCAGCACTCGCAGACCCGCAGCCCGGTCGTCTCGGCCAGCAGCGCCTCGGCGATCTGGCAGGCGTCCGGCGCGCGCTCGACCACGTCGGCTAGCGGGCAGGCGCGGCCGCGCAGCAGGTAGTGGTCGCCCTCCGGCTCGGCCTCGGCCAGCCCGCCGAGCGCGTCGAGCGCCGCGACCGCGCGCGCGATCCGCTCCTCGACCGGCGCGCCGGCAGCCGGCGCCTCGGCCAGCCGCCGTCCCGCCTCGCGAAGCACCAGCCGCGCCTCGTCGTCGCCGCGCCGCTCGCGGACCGTCTCGACGACCGCCGCCAGCACCGGCGCGTACGCCTTCGGGAAGAGCGTCTCGGCCTCGGGGGAGAGGCCATAGGAGTAGGAGGGCTTACCGGTTCCACGCCGTAGCCCCTCCTGCTGGACCAGACCGTCGCGCTCGAGCGTCGCCAGGGGCGCGCGGACGGCGTTGTCGGTCAGGTCGAGCTCGCCGGCCAGCTCGTTGACCGTCCGGTGCTGACGACGCAGGAGCATCACGACCCGCCCCCGCGTGCTGGCGAAGAATCGTTGGTCCCATCGCTGGCCGGACATCGACCGCCTCCTCCGTGCCGCCCATGCCGCGGGCGGCGTTCTTCTTCAGGTATACGAAGAACTACCCATTTTCGTCAAGTAAGTCAAATAACATCTTGACTTACTTGAACCGATCGCTATGCTGGGCCTCAACCTGATTTGCCGCGGGGCGCTGGAAGGTCCGGCCGGTCCCCATCGAGAAAGGACGGATTCATGGCACGACGCGCGGGTGGAGGCCGGCCGGCGACGTGGCCGGCGTGGCTCTTCCGGACCGGGCTGCTGGTCGTCGCCCTCGGCGCCGCGGGCGACGTCATCCACCACGCGCTGCCGCCCATCGCGGCGCCGATGGCCCTGTTGCTCGGGCACGAGGGCGAGCGCGCCCACCTCGTCACCCTGGTCGGGATGGTCCTGATCGTCGTCGCGCTGGCCGGGATCGAGAGCCGGCGGCGCACCGCCACGAACCAGCGAGGCCGGCGGGCCGCGAGCGCCCCCGCCTCAGCAGAAGGGGAATGATCCGATGCACCGCTACTTCTGCCAGGCCGCGCCGTGGGGCGCTTCGATGAGCCGCCGTAGCCTGCTCCGGTTCGCCGGCACGGCTGGCGCCGGAGCCGCCGGGGTCGCAATCCTCGGCCCGGTCCTAACCGCCTCGGGCGCCAGCCGCGCCGACCGCACGGCGCTGCACGGCGCTATGCGCAAGCTCTGGGAGGACCACGTCACCTGGACGCGGATGGTCATCGTCAGCTTCATCGCCGGGTCGCCCGACCTCGACGCCGGAATGCGCCGGTTGCTGGCCAACCAGGACGACATCGGCGCGGCGATCGTGCCGTTCTTCGGTCAGGCGGCCGGCGACCGGCTGGCCGAACTGCTGCGCGAACACATCCTCGGCGCGGCGATGGTCCTCGACGCGGCCAAGGCCGGCGACGGGCCGGCGACAGACGCCGCGGTCGCCGCCTGGTACGCCAACGCCGACGAGATCGCCTCCTTCCTCAGCGCCGCGAACCCGCGCACGTGGCCGCTGGATGAGATGACGATGATGATGCACGAGCACCTCGACCTGACCATCGAGGAGGCCACCGCCCGCCTCACCGGCGACTGGGACGCCGACGTCGCCGCCTACGACAAGGTCCACGTCGCGATTCTCCACATGGCCGACATGCTGACCGCCGGCCTGACATAACACCGAATCTGTCAGCGTTCGACACCGACTCCTGAGAGGGGAGTACCCGATGCCCTACGGTACATTCGTCAACGATTTCCCACCCGCCTTCTTCATGGTCGTCCACCTCGCCGCCTTCCTGATCGGCGCGTTCTTCGCCCGCCGCGCGCTGAGCGGGGGAGTCACTGCGGCCGGCTGGGGGTTCGCCCTCGTTGCCGTCGCCGAGGTCGTCTACATGACCTACCACCTCGACTGGACGATCTTCCTGTACGCCCACACGGTCGCCGAGGTGCTCGACCTGGCCGCCTTCGTCCTCGTCTTCGCCAGCGTCGTCCAGCGCACCGGTCTGGGCTTCAGCCGGAAGGCGACCGAGGCATGAGACGGTCTGTCTGGATCATCGCCCTGGCCGGCGCGGCGCTGGTCGCACTTGTGGCGGCCGGCTGCGGCGGGAGCGCCAGTGGCAGCGAGCCGGTCGCCACCGACCAGGTCAACCTGCCGCCCAGCTACCGCTTCGAGCCGAAGGTCATTACCGT
>DAOKZM010000299.1:0-1694 GCA_035325665.1 Thermomicrobiales bacterium
CGTTGGGCTCATAACCCAAAGGTCGCAGGTTCGAATCCTGCCCCCGCTACCACCAACGCCCACCGGAAAGAGAATCGATCGATTCTCTTTCCGGTGGGCGTTTTCATTCCCGGCCAATGAGTTCCGTCAGCGCGATGTCGCCGCGCGTTCGCCATCCGGCGCCCGCATATGGATCTTGACAGTCGCAAGCAACTCGTCGATATCGAACGGCTTCGCGAGGACCCCTTCGACCGGCAGGTCGCCCGCCGCCGCGCGAAGGTTGACGCCGGCCGACATCGCCACGATCGGGGTCGACGCAACGATCGGCGACCGGTGCATCTTGATCTGCCGACTGGCCTCGATGCCGCTGATGACCGGAAGCATCAGGTCCATCAGGACGAGGTCGGGATGCTCGGCGGCGACGAACTCGACCGCTGACTTGCCATCCACGACGTGCGACACGCGAAACGATTCGAAGCTGAGAATCTGGTCGATCAGATCGGCGATGATCATGTCATCCTCGACGACGAGGACGTGTCCCCGATAACCCACCGGCTCCCCCGCACCATCGCTCCGGCTGCCGCCGGCCGTGCACTGCCACCTCAGTCGATCTACACCCGCTGCATATCATTGTATCGGCATTCGCCGTGCTGCGACATCGGGATGCGGCATGCCCCAGATGAGAGGATCGCTCGTCATGCGTGGATCATGGTCGACGACCGTCGACAGCAATCGAGTCTGGATCAGCGCTCAACTACTCCTCTTCATCTGGAGCGGGGCAGTCGGCATTCGCCACCTGCGCCGTCGCGGAAAACGACCCGACGGCCGGACGTTGGCGATCGCCGCGGCCCTATTCGCCGCCGCGGTCGCCGTCGCCGAGCAAGCTCGACGAGAGCTCGGTGATAACCTCGCGATCGCTCCGACACCG
This sequence comes from Thermomicrobiales bacterium, assembly GCA_035325665.1. Taxonomy (GTDB): domain Bacteria; phylum Chloroflexota; class Chloroflexia; order Thermomicrobiales; family CFX8; genus JAMLIA01. The sequence goes on from DAOKZM010000299.1 coordinate 908, forward strand.
GTGCGCGACGGTCGCCTCGTCGATACCGGCATCTATAGCATCGTACGCCACCCGATGTATCTCAGCGTGACGCTGGCCATGCTCGCCTGGGCGATCGCCACCCGTGCCCGCGCCGCGATAGTCGCTGTCCCAGTCGCCGTCGCCTTCTTCAGCGCCAAGGCTCGTCACGAGTAAGCGCTCCTTGGCCAACTGTATGAGAACTATGAGGCCTACAGCCAGACTGTCACCGGCCGGCTGATGCCGAGGAGGGCACTTCGTACTGGCGACGGGGGCTAGAGGCTCGGCGGCGTCGGCATCGCGTGGAGCGCGCGAGCGGGGAGCGAAACCACGCAGCGGCTACCGACCGAAAGGTCGCCCGTCGCGATGAGATCGTTCGCGACGAACGCCTCGATCGTCACATCGACAAGCACATCGGTTGGCCGGATGATGACGGAACTCACCTCACCGTACGGCACGATCTCGGCGATCGTACCGGCAACGCCATTCTCAATCCTAAGCGGCTCGCCGCCAGCCAGCTCGACGTGCTCGGGGCGAACGACCACATCCACCTTCTCGCCAACGCTGGCTGACAGCGGCATCCGCACCACTCCAACTGTTGTCTCGATCGTCACAACGCCGTCTTCCACGTCGACAACGATCCCTTCGAAGACGTTGACGCTGCGGACCAGCTCCGCTACGCGCCTGCCCGCCGGTCGGAGCATAAGCGTGCGCGGCGGGGCGACCTGGAGCAATCGCCCGCCGTCGATCAGCGCGAGCCGCGGCGCGCGGTCCGGACCCCAGTGCAGCA
>DAOKZM010000299.1:1704-4603 GCA_035325665.1 Thermomicrobiales bacterium
GGGCGGGACGGGTAACCGCCGCAACAGCTCAGCGAACTGCTTCCGTGCCGATCCACGCGTCTCCCGGTCAAGGTGCGCGAACGGATCATCGAGCAGGAGCACCTCGGGATCGGTTACCAGCGCGCGGCCGAGCGCGACCCGCAACTGGACGAGCGGGGGCAGCTCGGCCGGCGGGCGATCGAGGTCGTCAACCAGATCGAGCAGCTCGCTCAACTGCTCGATTCGGTTCCCGATGACCGATGGGGACAGGCCTGTCTGCTTGAGGAGTGGGTAGGCGATGTTCTCGCCCGCGCTGAGATGGCCAAACAAGGCGTGCGACTGCGGGACGACGCCAACGTGTCGTTCGACCGGCGGGAGATTGACTCCCAGCCCGGTCGAGAGCACCTGACGACCGCGTATCTCGATCGACCCGTTGTCCGGCTGGTAGACACCGGCGATCGATCGAAGGATCGTGCTCTTCCCCGATCCGCTCGCCCCGACGAGACACACCAACTCATCTCCCACATCGAGCGAGAGCGAGAGCATCATGGTCTTGAGTCGGGTTTCCAGAAACATCGCCAAGACGGTCACGAACGAAGCGTACCGTGTCCGCCGCCGATCTGCCTACGAAGCGACGCCGGCCGGACTGCTACACTCCGCCCGTCGAACATCTAGCGGGGAGGGACGATGGCCATGGCCGACACGCGGTTCCGGTGCGAGCGATGCGGGCGGATCGAGCCGTTGGAGCAACCGGTCTGGAGATGTCCGGCCTGCGGCGGCGCGCTGGAGCTGGATCGGCTTTCCACGCTTCGCGCTGACGCGATCGTGCGCGACGAGCCGTCGATCTGGCGGTACGCGGCAGCGATTCCGGTCGAGCGCGGCGCCCCCACGGCGCTGGGCGGAGGCATGACGCCGCTCGTTCCCGGTTCCCTGGCAGGGCGGCCGGTGCGCTTCAAGCTCGACTCGCTGCTCCCGACCGGGTCGTTCAAGGATCGCGGCGCCGCGGTCATGATCGCGTACCTGCGCTCCATCGGCGCCCACCGCGTCATTGTCGACTCGTCGGGCAACGCCGCCGCGGCGATGGCGGGACTGGCGGCGGCGAACGGCCTCGAGTGTGTGATCTACGCGCCGGCCACGACGTCGCCCGGCAAGCTTGTCCAGTCGCGTGCGTTTGGCGCCGAGGTTATGCTCGTCGATGGACCTCGCGATGCCGTGGCAATCGCCGCCCAGGAGGCTGCGGCGAGCGATCCTGCCGCCGTTTACGCGAGCCATAACTGGCACCCGCTCTTTGTCGAGGGTGTGAAGACGTGGGCGCTCGAGGTCTGGGAACAGCTTGGCTTCGAGGTTCCAGCGTCCGCTTGGATCCCGACCGGCGGCGGGAGTGCCTTCGTCGGAGGATGGCGCGGCTTCCGGGCCGTCACCGACGCACCGCCAGCCCTCGTGGCTGCCCAACCGGCCGCCTGCGCGCCGGCAGTGGCTGCGTGGCGAGCCGGGCTGCAGGACATTCCACCGGTCGTGGCCGGCGATACGATTGCCGAAGGGACGAAGATCGGCGCACCGGCGCGTGGACGCCAAATCCTCCGTGGGATCCGCGAATCGGGCGGATCAGCGATCGCGGTTGACGACCGCGAGATCGAGGCGGCGCTCCGCGAGCTCTGGCGACAAGGGCTCTACGTCGAGCCAACCGCCGCCGTCGGAGCGGCCGCCTTCCGGTCCGCGGTCCAGCGCGGCGAGTCAGTTCCCGGCGGCGAGCACGTCGTCCTGCTGACCGGGAACGGTCTCAAGGCGACCGAGACAATCGCCCGCATCGTCGGCTAGACTCTACTTCTTGAGATAAATAGCAAGGCCAGTATGAAGGGCAACGAGCGAGGCATGACTGAGCTGGTAACGGGTGGCAGCGCGGCGATCGCCGCGATCGAAGCCGCCGGAGTCGAGGTTGTCTTCGGGATCCCCGGCGTCCATACGCTGGCGCTCTACGACGGTTTGCATGGCAGGAACGTCCGGCACATCCTCGCCCGCCACGAGCAGGGCGCCGGTTTCATGGCCGATGGCTATGCACGCGCGACCGGGAAGCCGGGGGTCGCGGTGATCATTACCGGACCAGGCATCACGAACGTCTCGACCGCAGTCGGCGAGGCGTACGCGGATTCATCGCCAGTCGTCGTCATCTCGTCGCAGGTCGAGCGCGAGTACGCCGGCAAAATGCGCGGCAACCTCCACGACCTTCGCGACCAGTCCGGGTTGATGGGTATCGTCACCAAGCAGTCGACCGTGGTCGTCGACCACGGTGCGATCGCCGGCCAGGTATTCGAGGCAATCCAGGCCGCGACGGCCGGACGTCCGCGGCCGGTTCACGTCGAGGTGCCACTGGATGTCCTCGCCCAGGAGGGGCCGTTCGCCGAGCCAGAGCTCCACCCGACCTACCGCGCCGTGCCGGCGGTCGAGACGGTCGGCACGGCCGCGGCGGCGCTAGCCAGCGCGAAACGACCGATCATCTACGTCGGGGGTGGCGCCGTCGATGCGAGCGAGCCGATCACCGCGATGGCCGAGATCCTCGGCGCGCCAGTCCTCTGCTCGATCATGGGCAAGGGGGTCGTCGCCGACGATCATCCCTACGCCCTCGGCCACGCCTGGGATCCGTGGGGCCGCGAGAACCCGGTCGACGCGCTCCTTGCGGAAGCCGACCTCGTCCTGGTCATCGGCTCGAAGCTCGGCGCCCAGGAGACGAACTTCTGGCAGATGCCGCTGCCCAAGCGCATGATCCGCGTCGACATCGACCCTGAGGAGATCGGTCTCAACTACCCGAACCCCGAGATCGGTATCGCCGCCGACGCCCGCGCGACGGCGGAGTCGCTTCTGGAGGCCCTGCGGAGCGGCGGTGTCCAGCCGCGCTGGTCGTCCGAGGAGATCGACCGCGTCC
>DAOKZM010000300.1:0-2858 GCA_035325665.1 Thermomicrobiales bacterium
CGACCGCCTCTTCGCCGCCCTCTGCCGGACGATTGGCCGGCCCGATCTGGCCGACGACCCGCGCTTCCGCACGAACTCCGACCGCATCGCCAACCGGACCGCCCTCGCGGCGCTGATCGAGGCCGAGCTAGCCCGTAAGCCCGCCGCCGAGTGGACCGAGCTGCTGCTGGAGGCCGGCGTACCGGCCGCGCCGATCAACACGATGGCCGAGGTGTTCGCCAACCCGCCCGGAGGATGCTCGTCGAGGTCGACCACGCCACCCTCGGCGCGATCAAACTGCCCGGCGTGCCGATGACGTTCAGCGCCACCGAAGCCGAGGTCCGAACCGCCCCGCCCGTCCTCGGCCAGCACACCCGCGAAGTCCTCCGTGAACGCTGCAACCTCACCGACGCCGACATCGACGCCCTCGCCGCTGCTGGCGCCATCCAGCTTTGGGATCCAGACTGACGTCGTCATCACCGGCGCGGACGAACGCGAGGTTCGCCCCTACGATCCAACCGACCCCTCATCCCTCATCCCTACGTCGGATACTCCGCCTCGACCTGCTCCTCGAACGGCCCGTCCGTCTGCGGCTGCAGCTCAATCGCGACGGTGATCGTCTCGTGACCGCGGAACTGCGCCGTGACCTCGTTCTCGGCCAGCACGTCCCTCGTCGCCGGGTCGATCAGCCGCGCCGTCACCGCGACTTGGCCCTCGCCGCGGCTGCGGTTCTCGACCGTCACATATATCACCCACGGCTGTCCCGGTTGTTCAGGCGGCTCCAGCTCGTGGCTCAGCACCGTCGGCTTCGGACCGAAGCACGCCGCGGTCGATACTGCTAGGAGCACGACCGCGGCGATCGGCAGGATGCGCGTCATCATCGACATCACCTCGCCGGCACCCAGGGCGGGAACAGGACGATCACCACCACGATCGCCAGGATCACCAGCGCAACGATCAGCGCGCAGCCCATCGACGCGACCGGGTCCGCGCGTGACTCCGACCGCGACAGCGAGATGAACGCCAGCGGCTCGGGGATGATCGGCAGCCGGTGCTCCGCGGAGTACTCGACGTCCGGCAGCAGCGCCTCGTTGCGCAGCGTCGGGCAGAGCTCCGCCAGCTCCCGCCGTAGCGTCGCGATGTCGTCGTCGGTGAGCGCGTAGCTCGGCCACAGCGGCGGCGTCTGCAGCTCCCGCTGCAGGTTCTCGCTGAACCGCACCAGGCTGTAGTACTGATAGCCCTGCTCGTCGTCGATCGTCGCCCACTGGACGATCTCGACCTTCGCGTCCGGCGCCCGCCGCCGCACCAGCGCGTTCGCCCGCTGCTCGACGTAGGCGAACATGCTGTTCGACCCGCCCCTGGTCGCCTCCCGGCGCGTCAGCCTCACCCCGTCGATGACGATCGTCCCGAGGCTGCCCGCCTCGTCGGCCACCGGCAGCTCGACCGGCGCGTCTGGCGCGTCCTCCGGGTAGAGGCGGCTGTTCAGGAAGACAGCGTCCGCCTCGCCCGTGTGCGGCCGCAGCGCGGACTGCTTGCGCCGCTCGACCTCGATGGCGTCGCTCCCGAACAAGCGCGGCAGGTTCAGCGCCGCGATCCGCAGCGCCCCCCAGAAGCCCGGCAGGCTGAGCAGCGTAAGATAGGCGAACAGCACGATGATGAACGCCAGCGTCAGAGTCTCGACGTTGCTGCGTTGCGATAGCGTGATCAGCAGCTTGCCTTGGTAGACGATCAGCACGATCGCGCCGACGCATACCAGCACGATCGCGACATAGATCAGCGCCAGCCGCCGCACGCGCGACTGATAGTCGGGGACGGACTGCGTCCCCTGCTCCCGGACGATTCGCTGGCTCATGCCACGCCTTCGTGCGTTCGTACGCCGGTACAACCCGCCGCGCCGCTCGCACTTCCGGCGCCACCCCCGCGCGTAGCTAGTGTCTGACGAGCACCGGGCTGCGCTCCGGGCGGACGCGCACGTTGATCAGCACCGGCAGCTCCGTCCGCAACGCCCGCGACAGCGCCGCCTCGAGGTCGCCGAGGTAGTGGATGTCGTAGCCCGCCGCGCCGAAACCGGCCGCGGCGATGTCGTAACGCGCCTCGGCGAGGTCCGTCGCGATCTGGCGCCCAGGACCGAAGCGGTCCATCTGCAGGAACCACTCCGTCCCCCAGCGGGCGTCGTTGCCGACGACCACCACGATCGGCAGCCCCAGTCGCGTCGCCGTCTCCATCTCGCTCAGGTGGTAGCCGGCCGACCCGTCGCCGACGATCGCGACGACCCGCGCCTCCGGCCGTTCCCGCTGCGCGCCGAGCGCCATCGGGATGCCGCTCCCGATCCCGCCGATCTTCGCCGTCGTCATCATTGGGTTCGGCAGGTCACGCAGCGCCAGCCGCACCCACTGGGCGTACTCGCCGCCGTCGAAGACGACGATGTCGTCCGGTCCGATCGCCTCGCGGATCGCCCAACCGACCGTCAGGGGGTGCAGCAGGTCCTCGTCCTCCGGCGGCGCGGCCGGCGGTGGCGAGACGCTCCAGCGCCCTTCCCAGCCCGCCTCCCGCTCCCCCATGTCCTTGACGTGCGTCGCGAGGATCTCCAGCGCCCACCCCGGCGGCACCCGGACGTGCTGCACACCCGCCGGCCCCTCCGGCTCGCCCGGCGCATCGATGACGAACACTTCGCCGCTCTTGCCAAGCTCATCGGCGACAAGAAAATCCCACGGGCCGATCAGCAGCGTCGCGTCTGCGTCGGCCAGATTCGCCGCGAGGTCGGCGTAGCGCGGGTCGCCGGCCTGCGACCACGTGGCGCCGTCCTCGATCGGCGGCGGTGGGGTGTCGAACGACCGGCGCCACAGCATGAACTGCTCCTCGCCGTACTGCTCGAGCGT
>DAOKZM010000300.1:2868-4595 GCA_035325665.1 Thermomicrobiales bacterium
GTCGGCGACGATCGGACCGATGCCGAGCCGGCCAGTGAGCGCGGCGAGCCGCTCGCCCGCCGCGCCACGCGCCGCCGACGGCCGGACGACGATGGCCGGGCGGCGCGCCGTCGACAGGCAGTTCGCGATCGTCATCAGGCCGACACGCAGGTCCGGCCGCAGCATCGGCCGGACGTCGGGAGGCGCTGGCGCCTCGTCACCTGATATCGACCCGCCGAGGACGTCGTTCGGCATCGCGACGTGCACCGGCCCCGGCACGCCGGCCATCGCCAACCGCGCGGCCTCGACGGTCACTCGACGGGCCACCTCGGGGCGGCCGATCTCGAGCGACTTGCGACACACCGCGCCAGCGATCGTCGCCTGGTCGACCTCCTGGAACGCCCCCTGACCGCGCTGCGCCACCGGGCTGGCGCCGGAGAGGAACAGCACCGGCGCCTCCATCGCCGCCGCGCCGGCCGCGCCCTGGAGTGCCGCGAGGAAGCCCGGCCCCGCCGACGTCAACGCCACCGCGAGCGCGTCGGTGTTCGCGGCCGCGCTGGCGGCCGCATACAGCGCCGCCGTCTCGTGGCGCATGTGAACGATCTCGATCCCTTGCCGGTCGGCCGCGTCCATCAACCCAAGCACCTGGTTGCCCGACACCGCGTAGATCCGGCGCACGCCCAGCTCGACCAGCGCGTCGGCGACGGCTGTTGCGCCCGTCCTCTCGACCATCCCTAGCCCCTCCCGTTCGTCCCCCGTTTGCCCGACAGCCTACGGGACGCGCCCCGGCATCTCAAGCGCCGGTTACGACGTTTGTCGGATGCGCCGCGCCGCCGCCCGTCATACTATCCCCCCATCACCCGTTCGCATGCGAGGGAGGAATCCGATGGCCACGACGTCCGCCCCGACCGACCGCGCCGCGAGCGCCGTCCGCGTCGGCACGCTTGCCGAGATCGCAAGCCCGACCGTGATTTCCGGCGGTCGGCACGGCATCGCCGTCTTCATCGCCGACGGCAGGCCCTACGCCGTCGATAACCGCTGCCCGCACATGGGCTTCCCGCTCCATCGCGGCTCCGTCCGCGACGGCATCCTCACCTGCCACTGGCACCACGCCCGCTTCGACCTCGAAAGCGGTGGCACCTTCGACCCCTGGGCCGACGACGTCCGCACTTACGCCGCCTGGCTCGACGACGACGTCGTCATGGTCGATCCCCGCCCGCGCGACGACGACCGCCGCGCTCGCTGGGTTCGTCGTCTCCACGACGGCATGGAGCAGAACCTCAACCTGCTGCTAGTGAAATCGGTCCTGGCCCTCCTCGACGACGGCGCTCCGCCGGCGGAGGTCGCCGCGGCCGGCGTCGAGTTCGGCGCCCGCTACCGCGAGCGCGGCTGGTCGTCGGGACTGACCATCCTGTCGGCGATGACCAACATGCTCCCGCATCTCGACCGCGAGGACCAGGTCCTTGCCCTCTACCACGGTCTCTCCAACGTCGCCGGCGACTGCGCCGGCCAGCCGCCGCGCTTCCAGCTCGACCCGCTCCCCGAGGCCGGCGTCCCGGTCGCCCGCCTCACCACCTGGTTCCGCTCCTTCTGCGAGGTGCGCGACCGCGACGGCGCCGAACGCGCCCTCGCCACCGCCGCCGAGTCCGGCGCTACCCCAATCGAGCTGGCTCACATGCTCCTCGCCGCGGCCACCGACCACCTCTTCCTCGACGGCGGCCACACCCTCGACTTCATCAACAAGGCCT
>DAOKZM010000301.1:0-4594 GCA_035325665.1 Thermomicrobiales bacterium
CCTGCGGCAACGACGACGATGACGATGCCGGCGACGGCGGCGCGACCACCAGCACCGAGCCTGCCGGCGCCGCCACAACCACCGGCACGGAGGCGAGCTCTGGCGGCGGCGAGGTGACGAAGGGCGGCACGCTCATCTTCGGCCACAACCGCGAGCCGGATTCACTCGACCCTCATAAGGTGACGTCGGTCATCTCGTCCGACTGGATGCTCAAGCTCTACGATACGATCGTGACCGTCCTGCCCGATCTGTCGACGATCGACCCGGGCCTGGCAGACTCCTGGGAGGTTTCCGACGACGGCCTGACCTACACATTCACCCTCAAGGAAGGGGTCGAGTTCCACAGCGGCGACCCGTTCACCGCGGCCGACGCCAAGTTCACCATCGACCGCTGGCTGGCCGAGGAGACTGCATCGCCGACCAAGCACCGCATCGCTGGCATCTCTAACGTCGAGGCGCCCGACGACACGACGCTCGTCCTGACCCTCGAAGCTCGCAACAACGAGCTGTTGATCAACATGGCGAGCGGCTTCGGCTCGGTCCTCAATCAGAGCTTCGTCGAAGAGGCTGGCGCGGACTACGGCACGCTCAAGGTCGACGGCACCGGACCGTTCAAGCTGGACAATTGGGCGCCGCGCGCCGAGGCGACCTTCTCCCGGTTCGACAAGTACACCTGGGGGCCACCGTTCTACGAGAACTCGGGACCGGTCCACATCGACCAGCTGGTGCTGCGGATCATCCCGGAGGACACGACGCGCATCCTCGAACTCGAATCGGGCGGCGTCCATATCGTGCCGGTCGTGCCGACCTCCGACGCCCAGAACCTTGAGTCGAATGACGACATCGAGATCATCCAGGGCGAGAGCGGTCAGACGACCTATCTCGGCATGAACCTGCGCAAGGAGATCCTTGCCGAGGACCACAAGCCGGTCCGCGTCGCCATCATGCACGCCATCGACCGCGAGCAGATCGTCAACGAGATCCTCTCCGGTTATGCCGTCGTCGCCTGGGGCCCGGTCGCGCCGTGGATCAAGGGCGCGCTGCCGGATGTCGAGGAGTACGGCTACGCGTTCGACCCCGAGCAAGCGAATCAGATCCTCGACGAGGCCGGCTGGGTCCCCGGCTCGGACGGCATCCGTGAGAAGGACGGCGTCCGCCTGACCATCCCGATCTACGCGACAGCGAACGACCAGAACACTGAGATGATGGGCCTCTTCTCCAGCAATCTGGCCGACGTCGGTGTCGAGGTCGAGTCGGTCATGATCGAGGAGGCAGCCATCTGGGCGCGTCTGGCGGCCGGCGAGCACACCATCATGCTGATGGGTATGCCGCACTCGACTCCGGACGAGATCCTGATGTTCTACTTCCTCTCGGAGAATCAGCCAGCGCCGAACCGCTTCGGCTTCGCCGACCCCGAGGTCGACGAGTGGCTCAAGGACGCCCGCCAGGCCGAGACCGAGGAGCAGTGGCTCGAGGACTATCACAACATCCAGAAGCGCGTCCTCGAGACAGCGTTCTGGATGCCGCTCTACCATCCGTACCAGCTCGTTGGCCTGCGCAAGAACGAGGTTCAGGGCTTCAATTACTACGGTCTCTACCAGATCGGGTCATGGAAGCTCCTCGACGTCTCGCTGACGAGCTGATCGTCGATGCCGGAAGCCACGGCGGCCCGGGCCGCCGTGGCTTCTCGATAGACGGGACGGACGAGTGGGCGTCTTCATCCTTCGCCGATTGCTGATGATGATCCCGGTGCTGCTCGGCGCATCGATCGTGATCTTCATGATCGTGCACATCGCGCCCGGCGACCCCGCCGAGATCGTCGCTGGCCCGACGGCGCCACGCGAGGTCGTCGAGAACATCCGCGAGCAGCTCGGCCTCAACGAGCCGCTGCCGGTCCAGTACCTGACCTACATGCAGAACGTCCTCCAGGGTGACCTCGGACGGTCGCTGGTCTCGCGACGCTCGGTGAGCACCGAGATCGGCAACACGTTCCTCAACACGCTGGAACTCGTCCTGGTCGCTCAGGTCTGGTCAACCCTCGTCGCGATCCCGCTCGGCGTCATCGCGGCGGTCAAGCGCAACACGATCTGGGACAAGCTGTCGATGGCCGGCGCGCTATTTGGCATCTCCTTCCCGATCTTCTTCATCGGGCTGATCCTGATCTGGCTCTTCGGCGCGAAGCTCGGCTGGTTCCCGATCTCCGGCCGCGGCGGGCCGCTCTGGACGCTGGAGGGCTGGAAGCACATCATCCTGCCGGCCTTCACCCTCGGCTACTTCCAGGTCGCGGCGCTCGCCCGCGTCGTGCGCTCCAGCATGCTGGAGGTCCTGCGGCGCGACTACGTCCGCACCGCCCGCGCCAAGGGGCTGTCCGACCGCGTCGTCGTCTACCGCCACGCGCTGAAGAACGCGCTGCTGCCGGCGATGACGGTCATGGGCCTGCAGTTCGGCTTCATGCTCGGCGGCGCGGTCGTGACCGAGACGATCTTCTCCTGGCCGGGGATGGGACGCATGATCGTCGGCGCGATCAACTATCGCGACTTCCCGATGGTCCAGGGGCCGATCCTCGTCCTCACCGGAGCGTTCGTCCTGATCAACCTCATCGTCGATGTCGCATACGGAGTGATCGATCCACGAGTGAGGCTGTCATGACCGCGACACCCGCAGACCAGACGCGCGCCGCGCTACGCGATACCGAGAGCGAGCCGCCACGCCAATCCTCGCGCGCCTGGTATCGCATGCTCGCCCGCGACAAGTTCGCGATCGTCTCCGGCGCCATCCTGCTGCTGATCGTCCTGGCCGTCATCCTCGCGCCCGCGCTCACCGAGTTCGACCCGGAGAAGGCGCAGTCCGGCAAGCGACTGCTCGGCCCGTCGCCCGAGCACTGGCTCGGCACGGACGAGCTGGGGCGCGATGTCCTCAGCCGCATCCTGCACGGCGGGCGCATCTCGCTGACGATCGGCTTCCTCGCCGTCGGGCTGGGGCTGGGCATCGGCGGGACGCTGGGCCTCAGCTCGGCCTATTTCCGCCGGCTCGACAACCTGATCATGCGCGTGATGGACATCCTCCTGGCGCTGCCCGGCATCCTGCTGGCCATCGCCATCGTCGCGGCCCTCGGCCCCGGCGTCTACGAGGTGATGATCGCCGTCGGCATCGGGTCGATCCCGGTCTTCGCCCGGGTGACCCGTAGCGCGGTGCTCTCGACGAAGGCCGAGACGTACGTCGAAGCCGCCCACTCGGTCGGGGCCAGGGACTCGCGCATCATCCTGCGCCACATCCTGCCGAACTCGTTCGCGCCGGTGCTCGTCTACGCCACGCTCCAGCTGGCGACGGCGATCCTGTCGGCGTCGATCCTCAGCTTCCTCGGGCTCGGACCACAGCCGCCGACCCCCGAGTGGGGCGCGATGGTCGCCGCCGGCCGCCGCTACATGACCGACACGCCGCACGTCGTCCTCGCGCCGGGGCTGGCGATCTTCGTCGTCATCCTCTGCTTCAACATCCTCGGCGACGGTCTGCGCGACGCGCTCGACCCGAGCCTCCACGAACGCTGACACGCTCGCTAGAGCGTCCCATCCGGGGAAGGGATGGACACTACTGCGAATACCGGCTCGACTCGGCCAAAGGTCGAGCCGGCAGGACGGTTCTCATCATGGGGAGGGAGACACCATGTCTCAGGCGCCAAACGCACTGACCGAGCGCCTCTGGAAGGCGCTCGACGAGCGACACGACGAGCTCGTCCAGCTCGTCGCCGACCTCGTCCACTTTCCGAGCGTGCTCGGGAACGAAGCGGAGGCCCAGCACTTCATCGCCGATTACCTGCGCGAGTCCGGCATGGAGACCGACGTCTGGGAGATCGACGAGTCGCTCAAGGAGCTCGACGAGGCAGGCGACAGCGGCGTCCCGTTCGCTGGCCGGCCGAACGTCGCCGGGACGGCGAAGGGCAGCGAGGGCTGGCGGTCGCTCATCCTCAACGGCCACATCGACGTCGTCAGCCCCGAGCCGGTCTCCGACTGGAGCCACGACCCCTGGGCCGCCGAGATCGTCGACGGCAGGATGTACGGGCGCGGCGCGCTCGACATGAAGAGCGGCGTCGCGGTCAACCTGTTCCTGCCGCGCGTGCTGCGCGACCTCGGGATCACGCTCAAGGGCGACCTGATCGTCCAGAGCGTCATCGAGGAGGAGTGCACCGGCAACGGCGCATTCGACGCCAGCCGCCGCTACACCGCCGACGCCGTCGTCGTCACCGAGCCGTCGCGCGGCAACTACACCAACGTCCACGTCGGCGTCATGTGGTTCCGCGTCCTCGTCTCCGGCCGCTCGGCCCACGCAGCCGTCGCGCCGACGGGCGTCAACGCGATCTCGAAGTCGGTCCCGATCATCCTCGCCCTCGAGGATCTCGACCGCAAGATGAACGAGACGGTCCATCCGGCATTCGCCGGCCAGGAGCACCCGATCAACCTCAACATCGGCGTCATCCAGGGCGGTGACTGGCCGAGCACCGTCCCCGGCGAGTGCGAGCTGCACTGCCGGCTGAGCTTCTTCCCCGGCACGCCGGTCAGCGAGATGATCCGCGAATCGGCGCCGGTCACGCTGAAGC
>DAOKZM010000302.1:0-4580 GCA_035325665.1 Thermomicrobiales bacterium
CTCGTCGAGCCCGTGCGGATTCATGAAGTGGGTGTCGCGTAGCTGATATTCCTGCGCCGTCTGGTTCATCAGGTCGACGAACTTCTGGACCGCCTGCTCCGGGTCGGTCGTGCCGTCGCGCCCGCCGACGGCGCGGGCGATCGCGTGGGCGGCGTCGTTGCCGGACGGCAGCATCAGCCCGTAGAGCAGGCCGCGCAGCGTGACGGTCGTTCCCTCGACCAGCCCCATCGACGCCTCGCCGACGATATCGGACCCGTCGATCAGGACCGGCGCGTCGAGCTCGCCGTAACGGACGCCGACGATCGCGGTCATCATCTTGGTCGTCGAGGCCATCGCGAAACGGACGTGGGCGTTCTTGTCGTAGAGGACCTCGTTGTAGTCGGACAAGACGACGGCGGCCTCGGAGTAGGTCCCGGGCGAGGGAGGCTCCTCGACGGCGGCCGCCGGCCGCGCATCCGTCGCCAGCGAGAGCGAGATCGTTGAGATGAGGCACAGGCTCAGCAGTAGCCGGGCCAGCCAGCCGCGCCGTCCGGCGTTGTGTTCGAGCACGGTCACAGACTCCGCCAGCGGTCGGGTCGGTCGTTGTCACCCAGCGTGACGAGGGGGAGTGTACGAACCCGGATGCCGGTCAGACAAGCCTCACCCAGCATCGAGCGCCCTCTCGTACCATGCGTCGCCGACTTCTTGGTCTCCCCCCCGGGTCGGCTCCAGCCGCAATAGCCAGAATCCTTCGCGCTCGTAGAATCCCCGCCCGACGGCGTTGTCGGCGAAGACGTTGACCAGGATCGACCGGGCGCCCGCGCGCCGCGCCACGTCGATCGCCGCGTCCAGCAGCAGCCGGCCGACGCCACCGCGCCGCCGCTCGGGGTCGACGTAGAGGCGGGTCAGCTCGACCTGTCCCGGACCGGCCGGCTCGACCGTCAGGAATCCGGCCACCGCCCCATCCACCTCGGCGACGAGCGCTAGGCACTCGGGATCGGCAGCGATCGCCTCAAGCCGCTCGACCGACCAGAACGGCCCGTCCAGGTAGGCACGCCGGTTGTGCGGCAGGACGAACACGGCATAGGTCGTCTCCCACCCCGTCACCCCCAGCTCCCGCAGTCGCCCCGCCTCCTCCATCCGCGCCGCCCGAATCCTCACGACGCCCCCGCCCCCTCCGCGTCCCACGTCCCGCGTCCCGCGTCCCGACCATATGCTATTGTGGCAGACGGCGGAACGCGGCTCGCGCGATCGGGAACGGCACAGATGCAGGACGACGCTATCGACCGGCTGCTCGACGAGCTCTATGCCGAGGGGCAGCGGTCGGGCGGGATGTGGAACGTCGGGCCGGATGGTGGCGCATTGCTCGCCTGGCTGGTCGGCCTGCTCGGCGCGCGCCGCGTTCTGGAGGTCGGCGCCTCGAACGGCTATTCGGCGATCTGGATGGCCCGCGCGCTGGCCGCGACCGGCGGCACGCTGGTGACGCTGGAGCGCGACCCGGCCAAGATCGCGCTGGCGCGGGCGAACATCGACCGCGCGGGGCATGCCGAGCGGATCGTGATCGTCGAAGGTCCGGCGCTCGCCTCGCTGGCCGCGCTCGGCCCCGGCTTCGACCTCGTCTTCATCGACGCCGACAAGGAGCGCTACGTCGATTACCTGCGCGCCTGCCGGCCGCTGGTCGGTCGGGGCGGGATCATCGTCGCCGACAACATGACGAGCCATCCGGCGGAGACGGCTCCGTACCGCGCCGCGGTCGCGGCCGACCCTGGCCTGGCGAGCGTCGCGGCGCCGGTCGGCGGCGGGTTCCTGCTGAGCCGCGTCCTCAGGCCGGCTACGGCGTGAGCGAACGGACGGCGGCCGCGCCGGCCGGCCTCGTCGCCGCCGGGAGCGTCCCGCTGGCGGCGGTGCTCGGTTGGATCGCCTACGACTTCGCCAACACGATCTTCTCGCTCAACGTCGTCTCGCGCTACTTCGGCCCGTGGATTCTCGACCGTGGGGCGAGCGACCTGCTGCTGGGCGCGGTCATCGCCGGTTCGGGGCTGGTGGTCGCGCTCGTCTCGCCGCTGCTGGGGGCGCTGTCGGACCAGCTCGGCCGGCGGATGCCTTTCCTGATCGCGTTCACGCTGGCCTGCGTCGTCGCGACGGCCGGGATCGGGCTGGCCAGCTCGGTCTGGGCGGCACTGCTGCTCTTCGCGCTGGCCAGCGTCGCCTACCAGTCGGGGCTGATCGTCTACGACGCGCTCCTGCCGGCGGTCAGCCGGCCGGAGAACCGGGGCCGGATCAGCGGGTTCGGCGTCGGAGCCGGCTACCTCGGCGCGATCGTCGGGCTCTACCTTGTCCAGCCATTCGCCGGCGAGGGGGACGCCCGCCAGGGCGCGTTCGTGCCGACCGCGGTGCTGTTTCTGATCTTCGCGTTGCCGGCGTTCGCCTTCATCCGCGAGCGCGATGCGCCACGCCGGACGCTGGCGCCGGGTACGTTTCGCGGCGCGCTGGGCCAGTTGAGCCGGACGGTGACCCACGCCGGCCGGTATCCCGGCCTCCGCCGGTTCATCCTGGCCCGCTTCCTCTATGCCGACGCGATGAACACGATCATCGTCGTGATGGCGATCTACGCCGAGCGGGCGGTGGGGATGGACGACGCCCGGATCAATGCCGTCTTGGCATTGTCGATCGTCTTCGCCGTCTTCGGCGGGTTCGGCGGCGGGTTTCTCGTCGAGCGGTTCGGGCCGCGGCGCACGCTCGGAGTGGCGCTGGCCGGTTGGATCGCAACGCTCGTGCTGGCGATGCTCGTCACCAGTCCGGTGCTGTTCTTTGCGGTCGGCCCGCTGGTCGGCGTCCTGCTCGGCGCCACTTGGGCATCCGACCGGGTCTTCCTGACGCGGCTGGCGCCGCCGGGACACATCGGCGAGTTCTTCGGGCTGTACGGGTTGGCCGGCAAGCTGGCCGGCGTGGTCGGGCCGCTCGTCTGGGCCGCGACGGTCGAGCTCGGCCGGCTGGCCGGGTTGGGGAGCGGAGCATACCGGCTGGCGGTCGGCGCGCTCGTGGCCACGATCGTGCTTGGCTATGCCGTCGTCCGCTCGGTCCGCGACGACGGGATGCCAGATTCGCCTCTCGCCTGAGACGAAACTGTACTCCGCGGCCCGGCAGACGGGTCGCCGTCAGATACCGCGGTGTGGTATTTCGTTATGCGCGGTTGCGTCTGCCGAATCGGCGCGATCCGACGCTGGAGACGGCCAATCGGCGGCGCGGCACGTATAGTTTGGTGAGGCTCTCCAGCTGGGGGTTGGGGAGTCGGGCCGGCACAGCTTCAGGGTATCGACGCTCTCGATCCCACTTCCGCGTGCGCTGCACGCGAGCGGCCCGGAGCGTACGGTAGCCGAGCGACCAGGTATCGTGCGGCGTTGCACGGCTGCCTGATGCACAAAGGAGGTGGTTGTCGCTCAGATCGACGGCGGCGTCCCCCACTGGACGCGCCCCAGCTCGTTGCGACCGCATGCAGGGGGGTCGCGGCGACCGCGTTTCCGGATCGAAGGTGAAAGCTGGGTGAGGTAGCCGGGCGTCGTTCCGGCCCGCTGATACTCGTGTGTCGATCGCGGGGCGCGACACCTCGTTCGTATGGCGCGTGCCATACGACCCCTAATCCTTTGGATGGAGGAGTGTTTTGCGACACATGCCCAGATGGCTGCGATATGCCGGGCTTCTCATGCTCATCGCGCTGGTGATGCCACTGATCGTGGCTTGCGGCGGCGGTGACGAGGACGCCACGGCGACGACCGAAACGACGACCGCCACTCAGCCGGCGGCCGCGTCCAGCCCGACCGAGGCCGAGGCGACGGCGACCGAGGCCGAGGTCGCGGCGTCACCGACCGAGGAGGCGGCCGCCAGCCCGACGACCGCTTCGCCGGTCGCCAGCCCGTCCACCGGCGCCGGCCGCGTCGAGGGTGGCGATCTGACCTTCGGCCAGACCCTTGAGCCCGTCGGCAGCGAGGGCGGCACTCTGATCGAGGGCTCGATCTCGGACATCTCAACCGTCATGCCGATCGTGACCGACGACGATGCGTCGGGTGACTTCGGCAGCCTGATCTTCGAGTCCCTGATCGCGATCAATCCGTTCACCCTGGAGCCAGTCGGTCTGCTGGCCGAGGCCTGGGAGTCGAACGAGACGCTGGACGTCTGGACCCTCTACCTGCGCGACGGGGTGACCTGGCACGACGGCGAGCCGTTCACGGCCAACGACGTCAAGTTCACCTACGAGCTGCACATGAACCCAGACTCCGGCTCGAGCTACACCTCGGACATCTCGAGCAAGATCAAGAGCGTCGACGTCATCGACGACCTGACGGTCCAGTTCACGCTGAACCAGCCGCTGGTCGACTTCCTGGCCGACCTTGGCGTCTACAACATCGTCGCCCAGCACATCTGGGGCGACACCCCAGCCGCTGATGTCAAGCAGGACGGCGGCGCGACCGGTCAGGATCCGGCCCGTGTCGTCGGCACCGGCCCGTTCATGTTCAAGGAGTGGATCACCGGCGATCACGCGACCGCCGTGCGCAACGACAACTACTGGAACGGCGCCCCGGCGCTCGACGAGTACATCTACA
>DAOKZM010000303.1:0-759 GCA_035325665.1 Thermomicrobiales bacterium
CCGATGACGCTGGCCGAGACCGCCAGCATCTTCTGCGAGACGATCATCCGCGACGCGGTGCTGGCCGAGTCCGACCCGCAGGAGCAGCTCGCCATCCTCGAAGCGTCGCTGCAGAGCAGTTGTCAGGTCGTGGTGGACATCACCAGCCGCTTCCTATTCGAGCAGGCGATGTTCGACGGCCGGCGCGACCGCGAGCTGTCGGTCGAGGAGCTGAAGGAGGCGATGCTCGCCTCCCAGCGCGAGACGTACGGCGATGGGCTGGACGGCGACCTGCTGCACCCGTACATGTGGGCGGCCAAGCCGCACTACTACAGCAGCGCCCGGGCGTTCTACAACTACCCGTACATGTTCGGGCTGCTCTTCGGCCTCGGCCTCTACGCCCGCTACCAGCAGGAGACCGGCCTCGCCGACGCCGCGACGCTGGCCGCGCGGTTCGGCATCGACCTCCGCTCGGCCGACTTCTGGCGCTCCAGCTTCGACATCGTCCGCGCCGATATCGACCGGTTTGCGGAGTTGGCGGGATGAGGGATGGGGGACGAGGGATAAGAGACGGAGGGTGAGTGGGATTCGTGACATCGCGCACGCGGCCTTGCTGAGGCCCTCGCCGCTGGAGCGGTACTACGCCAGGCCGATTCGCCGGGTCGAGCGCGATGGCGTGGTCTTCGTCACCGGCGATGAGGACGATCTCGTCGTGGTAACCGGTCCCGTGACCCCGCAGCGGCTGTTTGCGCTGGCGGGCGCCGTCTTCGACGGCGGCGC
>DAOKZM010000303.1:769-4576 GCA_035325665.1 Thermomicrobiales bacterium
GTGGACGAGGCGCTCCGAGCAGCCGGCTGGGTGCTGGACGAGGAGGAACCGGCACTCGTCCTCGCGCCGATCCCGGCCAACCCGCCGCCGTTGCCGGAGCTCGACATCCGTCGTGTCGCGACACAACAGGGGCTGGACGACTTCTTCGCGGTCACGCGCACACCGCGGCGCCACATCCCGTCGCTGGCGGCCGCGCTGGACCCGGACGTCGCTCTTTTCGTGGGCTACGTGGACGGCGCGCCGGTCGCGACGTCGCGCGTGTCGTGCCTCGGCGAGGTCGGTGACCTGATGGGCGTCGTTACCGAGGACGCGTATCGACGCCGGGGGATTGGCACGGCGATGACCTGGGCGGCGATCGAAGCGGCCAGGCAGCGCGGCTGCGCCACGATCACGCTCTCCGCCACCGAGATGGGCCGCCCGATCTACCAACGCATGGGCTTCGTCTACGCCTGCACCCTGCGGACCTACCTGCCTCCGTCGGCGGCGGGAACGACTGAGGAGTAATCGGCTACAGCGTTTGTGCCGCGTCGGGCAGCCGTGTCATTCAGCGCCTGTGCGCCATCGCCCGGAGGGCATTGGAGTAATTACACCGACACGCCAGGGATTTCCCTTCGATGGTTGCCGACGGCCAAGGGGGAGATGTTTCGCTGCGGCTCAACATAACAGAAGAACAGGTTGGCTGCCGCGTGACAGGCTCTACGTCCGGGCCGAAGGCGGCGAAGACCTGCTCGCGCTGCTCCTTCGTCAGTCGTGAGAGGTTCAGCTCGTCGTGGTGACGCAGGAAGTTCACCCATTCTCGGGCGCGGGGAATGGGTGGCAGTTGCTTCATGCCGAAGCGGATCGAGTCGGCCGACTCCTGGGCCAGGCCGAGGAACAGGTAGCGATGGAGGATGAAGTTGAAGAGCGCCTGGAGCGCGTTGCCGCCGCCGAAGGAGTCGGCGATGACGCTCAGGCCACCTCGCTGCGTGTCGCTGCCGCGTGCTTCGCACGGCTGCAGCCACGGGAGGTAGAAGCGTGGGGAGCTGTTGCAGCGCCTGACTGTGGAACGATGCAGGATCGATGGCGTCGAACCGGGCGCTCCCTTGGTCCACGTCGGCAAGGTGTCAGGAGAAGAGCGTCGCATCATGGGTCGGACACTGGCCGCTGCAAGGGCATCGTCTCCTCCTCATCGGGTGGCCGATCGGCGAAGAGCGTCAGGTACGGTGTATAGCGGAAGAGGCGGTTGCGCGAACCGACGGTGATCTGGTCGAGCAGTCCGAGCGTTACGAACTGGTCGATCAGCTTGTTCGCCGTCGCGAACGAGACGGCCAAGTGCGCTTCGGCGTAGCGGACGTCCACGATTGGCTGCTCGAACAGTAGATCGAGCAACCGCATGGCATTGCCTCCAAGGCGTTTTTCCTGGAGCAACATGCGGGCCTGCTCTCGTATTGCCACGATTGCCCGAGCAGTCACGGTGGCTTCCTCGGCGGTCTCGGCGACACCACGGAGGAAGAAGCGCAGCCACCCCTCCCAGTCACCGGCATCACGGATCGCCGTGAGTCGGTCGTAGTACTCGGCCCGGCGCCGCTTGAGGTAGTAGCTGAGATATAGCAGTGGCCGGTGCAGCACTCCGCGTTGACACAGCAGGAACGTGATCAGTAGCCGCCCGATCCGTCCGTTGCCGTCGAGAAACGGATGGATCGTCTCGAACTGCGCGTGCGCTAGCCCGCAGACGAGCAGGATCGGAAGCTCGTGATCGTCATGCAGAATCGCTCGAAGTCCCCAAGCACTGCGGCCATCTCCGAGACGGGCGGCGGGACGAACGCCGCCTGGTTGAGCGGGGAGTTTGCGGCGCCGATCCAGTTCTGCGTCGTTCTGAACTCTCCGGGAGTGCGCTCCTGCCCTCGCACGCCGCGCATCAACTCAGCGTGAATTTCGCGGATCAGGCGCAGCGACAGCGGAAACGTCTCCAGCCGCTCGAGTCCGTAGTTCATGGCGCGGACGTAGTTGACGACCTCTTCGACATCCGTCGGCAGGGTACGTCCGGCCGCGTCAAGCCCGAATTCGAGAACGTCGTCGAGCGTGCTCTGCGTTCCCTCGATCTGCGAGCTGAACACGGCCTCCCGATTGACGTACATCGCGACGAACAGGTTCAGGTTCGGCAATGTCTGCGCCACCCCGTCGAGCCGCCCGAGCGCCTGATCTGCACACGAGTGCAACCGAAGCATCGTGCTATCGACCGCCACCGGCGGATCTGGCGGCAGCGGGGCCGGAATGAACGCCCGATACCCCTGCGGCTGTTTCACATATCGGCCCGCGCGTGTAACAACAGTCACGGAATCGGCCCCTTATTACAGCCCGCGATAACAACGTGCCGCTTGGCACCCCGCTATTGTTCGAATCGCCACGTTTCTAAAATAACGCTTCATGGCCGGTGCGCGCATCTGGACGATGATATGCATCTTGAGAGAGTCCCGGCGCCCAGGTAGGAGCGCTTACGTCTGGCAACCGCAGTCCTATCCACAGACTCTACGCACGGCCTCGATTGCGACGCGGATCAGGAGCGCTCGGACGCATCGCCGCCGACCGGCTTGCCGTCGCGGACGAGCTTGGCGGGGCGGGGGATGAGACGCTTCCAGATCTGGGCGGCGATGATCAGGACGGCTGCCAACTGGAGGATGGCTGAGAGCGCCAGGGCGAGGTCCTGAACGGCGCCGTCGTGGCCGGCGCGGCCGAGTGGCTCGGCGACGACGCGGACGCCCAGGCCGAGGTTGAGCAGGACGATGCCGGCCGTCGCCATGCGCTCGTTGTAGCCGTAGGGCAGCGCGGTGTTGCGCTTGCGCGGTAGGAGCCAGTAGGCGACGCCGATGGCGAACTGCAGAAACCAGCCGACGAACAGCATGTGGCCGTGAGTCGGCGAGAACCATAGCCGCCAGTCGCCCGGCAGGAGGTCGTCCGAGAGCATCAGCGCGCCCAGCAGGACGCCAGCGACGAGCCAGATGAGCGCGGCGCGGGTGTAGAGGATGCTGACCCGGTCCACGGGCTAGCGGGCTGCGCGGGCCGAGGGCTTGAGCGTGATCGCCGATACCGTCCCGCGCACCTTCTTGCGGAAGGTAGCGGCGAGGATCGTCGCGAACAGCATCAGCGCGGCCGTCGTGGTCAATCCACCGATCATGATCATCATGGTACCGCCATCGCCGCCGCGCTGGCGCCACCACCAGCCGAGCGCGAGGATGACGACCCCGGCGATCTGGACGACGACCTGGGCGATGGCGAGGCGCGGCCAGCGCAGCGCCTGGCCGACGAAACGTGGGAAGAGGTAGTAGGCGACTCCGGCGACGAGCAGGCCGGCGAAGCCGAACAGGTTGATCGAGCCGTGGGCCATCCGCAGCCGGTAGCCAGCGGTCGGCTCCAGCGCGAACCAGCCGCCGAGCAGCACCCCGCTGGCCAGCGCCGTGCAGGCGGCCAGCGTCCCGATCCGCGAGACGAGCGGCAGCCCGAGCAGCATCGGCGTGACGTTGGCGACGAACAGCAGCAGCATCGCCGCCTGGAGCACCCCGGCGACGGCGAACACCCCGGTCCAGCCGGTCGCCAGCGCGACGATCATCAGCGGCAGCGCCAGCGTCGTGACGCGCAGGTGCAGCGTGATCAGCCGCGGCGAGTGCCAGCGCCGGCCGGTCCAGCGCGAGAGGGTATGGTAGCAGACCCCCGAGGCCATGTTCAGGAACCAGCCGAGCAGCAGCGCGTGCGCCCAGACGAGCTCCCAGCGACCGCGGTCGGGGGTCCAGAAGCGCAGGAGCAGCCCGACGACCAGGCCGACGATCAGGT
>DAOKZM010000304.1:0-1047 GCA_035325665.1 Thermomicrobiales bacterium
GCCTCGCTCGCGGCGGGGCTAGCGCTGGCCCGCTGGGCCGGCGACGCGGACGGCGCCGGGAGAGTCGCCTGGCTCGTCGTCGCGCTCGGCCTGCCGGCCGCGCTCGGCGGGCTATTGCTCGACCGCTGGCTGGCCGACCTCGGCGTCCTGCGGGCCGAGCAGACGCTCGCGGCCGGTGAGGGCTGGCTCGACCAGCCGGGCGACTACGGCCGCCGCGAGCTACTGCGTCGGGTCGCGACGTTGACCATCGGGCTGGGCCTGGGTGGCGCCGCCGCCGGCCGCGCGCTGGGCTGGCTGGTCCGGCCCGAGCCGCCGACTGGCGCGGGCGAGACGCTCGCGGCACTCGCGGCCGAGCCCGGCACGCCGGTCGCCTCGCCGGCCGCCGAGGCAACGCCCCCCCCCGGCAGCTTCCCGGCGCCCGAGGGAATGCCGCCGCGCTACACGACCAACGCCGCCTTCTACACGGTCGACATCTCCACCCGCGACCCCAATATCCCGGAGGAGGGCTGGTCGCTGACGGTCAAGGGCCTGGTCGAGCGCGAGGTCGTCCTCAGCTGGCAAGATCTGCTGGCGATGCCGGCCGTCGAGCAGGACGGCACGCTGATGTGCATCTCCTTCACCTACGACAGCGGGCTGATCTCGACGACGCGCTGGACCGGCGTGCCGCTACGCGACGTCCTCCAGCGCGCCGGCATCCGCGACGGCGTCGTCGACCTCGTCTGCCGTGGGGCGGGCGGCTACTCCGACTCGATCCCACTGGCAAAGGCGCTCGACCCGCGCACGCTGCTCGCCTACGGCATGAACGGCACGGCACTGCCGCGCAGCCACGGCTTCCCCTGCCGCCTCTACGTCCCCAACCTCTACGGCGAGAAGAACGTCAAGTGGCTGGAGGAGATCGAGCTGGTCGATCACGACTACCGCGGCTACTGGCAGGAGCGCGGCTGGACCGACGACGCGACGATCCAGGTCCTCTCGACGATCGAGACGCCGCGCGGCGCGGTCCGCCCCGACGCGGACGGCGTCGTGCCGCTGGGCGGCATCGCCTTC
>DAOKZM010000304.1:1057-3675 GCA_035325665.1 Thermomicrobiales bacterium
GGCGTCCAGCGGAGCTGGAGCCGTACCAGCGGGAGCTGGTCTGGCAGCGGTGGCGCTATGTCTGGCGGCCGGCGGCCGGGCGCCACAGCGTGACCGTCCGGGCCACCGACGGCGACGGCGCGCTGCAGGTCGAGGCCGAGGCCGACCCGCACCCGGACGGCATGACCGGCTATCAAACGGTGCGGCTGGAGGTCGCCTGACCCGGCTCGCGCCAACGGGCGCGGCGCGTCGTCAGCAGCCGGGTGACGAGCGCCTCGTACTCCTTCATCCGGCCGCGGCGGCGCTTCGGCTCGTCCCAGTGGACGCCCTTCTCGTAGTTGCAGGCGGCGTGGGTCAGCCCGAGGTTGAGCAAGTCGTTCGCGCCCCCGGCAGTGCGTGGGACGATGTGCTCGATTGTCGCGCCCTCGCCGGTGCGCGCGTCGAAGCGTAGTGGGCCGTTGCAGATCAGGCACTTGCCGATCCAGTCGCCCTCGACGAGGCGGAAGGTGCGGTCGGTCTCGGCGACGGCGCGCATGGTTTCGGCACGGGACGGCATCGGCGGGGGCGCTCCAGGTTCCGTGATAGGCTAGCGGTGCGCCGCGCCCGAGGGGAGCAGACGCGGCCTCGATTCAATCACGAAACGCAGGATGTGGACGATGACTGACACCAGCGGGCCGCTCAACGGCATCCGCGTGCTGGACCTCTCGCGAGTGCTGGCCGGGCCGTACTGCACGATGGTCCTGGGCGACCTCGGCGCTGACGTGATCAAGGTCGAGCAGCCGAGCAAGGGGGACGACACCCGCGCCTGGGGGCCGCCCTGGGCCGGCGGCGAGGCGGCCTACTACCTGTCGGTCAACCGCAACAAGCGCAGCATCACCCTCGACATCAAGTCCGAGCAGGGCAAGCAGATCATCCGCGACCTGGCCCGCGATAGCGACATCGTCGTCGAGAACTTCAAGCGCGGCACCTTCGAGCGGTTGGGCCTCGGCTTCGACGACCTGCGCCGGGACAACCCCGGCCTGATCTGGGCCAACGTCAGCGGCTACGGCCCGACCGGCCCGCTGGCCGACAAGCCGGGCTACGACTTCATCGCCCAGGGCGAGGCCGGCATCATGGCCATCACCGGCGAGCCGGACGGCGAGCCGATGAAGGTTGGCGTCGCGATCGTCGACATCACCACCGGGCTCTTCACCGCCGTCGGCGTGCTCGCGGCACTGAACGCGCGGCAGGCGACCGGCGCCGGCCAGCGCGTGGACGCTACGCTCTTCACCTCGGCGGTCGCCTGGTTGGCGAACGTCGGCCAGAACTACCTCGTCTCCGGCAAGCCCGCGAAGCGCTACGGCAACGCCCACGCCAACATCGTCCCCTACCAGACCTTCCGCGCCCGCGACCAGTACATGACCCTCGGCGTCGGCAACGACCGCCAGTTCCAGGCGCTCTGCGCCATCCTTGGCCGACCGGAGCTCGGCGCCGACGAGCGCTACGCGACGAATTCGGCCCGCGTCGCCCATCGCGAGGAGCTGGTCGCGATCCTCCAGGACCGGCTGATGGAGAAGGATGCCGATGAGTGGATCGCCGCCTGCGACGCGGCCAACATCCCCAGCGGCAAGATCAACACGATCGAGCAGGTGTTCGCCCACCCGCAGACGCTGGCCCGCGACATGCTTGTCGAGGTCGAGCACCCGACGGCCGGGCTGCTCAAGCTGGCAGGCATCCCGTTCGCCATGTCCGAGACGCCGGCAAAGGTCCGGCTCGCCCCGCCGACGCTCGGCCAGCACACCGACGAGGTGCTCCGCGAGCGCCTCGGCTACGACCAGGCCGCGATCGACCAGTTACACAGAGACGGGATCATCTAGTGACCAGCGCCGAGGATCCGACCCAACAGCCCGAGGAGCCAACCGAAAAAGTCCCGGCCACCCCGCCGGCCCAGTCGGCCTCGCGCGAGGCGATCCTCGAGAGCATCGGCATCAACCTCCTGAATGCGGGCGTCGTGATGCCGGCCGCCGACTTCGTCGCGGCGGTGCGGCAGGCCGCCGGCTACCGCGCCAACCCGCGCGAGATCGCCGTCGCGCTGGCCCGACTCCACCAGGCCGGGCGCGAGGTCAGCCCCGACGCCGTCGCCGGCCTCCTGACCGCGACGCGCGGCGAGCGCTCCCAGCGCCAGCAGCGCCACGCCGACGACTGGCGGGCACTTGGCGCGACGATGTCCCTCAAAGGGCTCGACGGCAGCCCCGAAGGCCAGCGGGCGCTGATCGGCGCGGCCCGCGCCGTCGCCGGCCCGCGCGCGACCGACGCGCTGCTGCTGCAGATAGCGCTTGCGCTCGGCACGCTCAACGCGCCGTTCGACGCCGCGACGATCGGTGGCATCGCCCGGCGCCTCGCCCGCAGCGCCCCCGACCTGTCGCCGGCCGACATGCCCGCGCTCGTCCGCCGCGAGCTCGGCGCGCTGCGCCGCGCCCAGCGCCCCCGCGCGACGCGCAAGTCCTCGGTCGGCTCCCGCCGCCGCGCCGTCAACCCCGGCGCACGCAAGCTCAAGCCCGGCCAGCGCCGTGGGGCCGGCCTCAAGCGCCAGTTGCGGCGGGACGAGGGGCGCGGGACGAGGGACGCGGGATGATGAAGGACGTGGGGCGTATTGCAGA
>DAOKZM010000304.1:3685-4569 GCA_035325665.1 Thermomicrobiales bacterium
CCGCCGGCCCGGCGCAACTGGCGGCCGAACGGGCGGATGCGGTAAACCCCGGCACCCCTGCCCCGCGTTTCCCTACCTTTTCGTTGGGAAAGTGTGACAATTCTCACAGCCGCCAGCGGAGCGAGAGGGAACGATTACTGCCGTTGTGTAGGATCGACTTCCGAATGGAGGAACGACATATGGCGACTGTTCGACCTGATGCCGCGACGATCGAGGAGATCCGGACCGAGAAGATCCGCGTCCTCGTCGAGCGCCACCCGCAGCTGATGGAGCCGCTGGCGGAGTATGGCTTCGACCTGTGCTGCGGCGGCGAGCACCCGATCGCCGAGGCGGCCCGGCTGCACGGGCTCGACGCGGAGGAGATCTTCGCCAAGGTCTTCGACACGCTCGACCTGAGCATGCCGACGGCGTAGCCGATGTTCCCACGGCTCGTCCCGTTCAGCGCGCTCACCGCGGCGCTCGCGTTCACGGTCGCGGCCGGCTGTGTCACGTTCGTGCCGGGGCGCCCGGCGCTGTGGAGCGCGATCGTCGCGCTCGTCGTCCTCGGCGCGATCACGCCGATGATCCTGGCGGTCAACGTCCGGATCGTGCCGGTCTTCAGCCGCCGCGCCTGGCAGCAGCCGAAGGTGATGGCCGCCGCGCTGGCGCTGGCCATTGCCGGGGGATGGACGACGTTCCTGGGACGAGCCGTGCCGCTCGGCTGGCTGGAGACGGCCGGGGCCGTGCTGGCGCTCGCCAGCGGGCTCTGCTTCATGACCTCGATCATGAGGCTGTTCCGCTCCGAGCCGGTGACCCAGATCAGCCCGCCTTTGCCGCACCCCGAGCAGGCGGTCGCCGACGTCGAGCGCCTCTCCTCGGTCGCCGCGGCCCGGAAGGCCGGCCTC
>DAOKZM010000305.1:0-2802 GCA_035325665.1 Thermomicrobiales bacterium
CCGCCACACCCACTCTGGACGCTCGTGGTTGGACGACGACATCGAACGTCACGGCGTCGCCGGAGGCCGCGAGCGAGAGATCCTCGAGCACAGCGGGACGGTTCAGGCCGCCGCGCGGCGCTCGGCGCGCAGGTCGCTGAGGACGTTCGACACGTGCTCGGCCGGCACTACCCGACGTCCCAGTGCCGCCTGGATCTCCTCCAGCGTCATGTCGTCAAGCATCGTCCCGGTGCGGCGCGAGATCATGGTGGAGGAGATGTAGACCGGCGAGTCGCCGGGCCGCTCGCCGAGCGCCCGGACGAGATCCTGGCCGGTCAGCAGGCCCGAGACGTTGATCTCCGGGCCGAAGAAGCGGTTCTCGACGACCGCGACGTCCAGTCGGGCGCCGGTCGCCTCGTTGACCGCGGCGACCTCGCGCTCCATCGTCGGGCCGATCAGCGTGGCGCAGGCGATCACGCCAGCGGCGCCCGCGACGTTGGCTTTCCTCCCGCGGCGGATGACGCGCTTCGCGTCGTCGAGGAACAGACGCGTGATGCCGATGCCGTCCTCGACCTGTGGGAAGCCATCGTAGTGCCGCGTCGATGGGACCGGGCTCTCGCTCATCAGGTAGAACTCGTCGCCGAGGTGGAAGAACGTCTCGCCACGCGTCTTGCGGAAGTGCTTCTGCCAGCGCTCCGCCTGGGCGATCACCGCGCGCGCCTCGGACGGCGTGTAGCGGCGCATCTCCAGCATCGCCCCCGGCATGGTGCGATTGCAGGGGCGCGAGACGCGCACCCGCATCTTCTGTCGCTCGAAGCCGAACTTCGTCAGGCCGACGGGCACACCGGCAATCGACTTCAAGTGCGGCCCGCACTCCGACAGATCGCGGAGCGATCGCTCCATCTCCGGTCCGTCGTTCACGCCCGGGCAGAGGACGAACTGGACGTGGTAGTCGATCCCGGCGCGCTCCAGCCGCCCGAGGTGCTCCATGATCAGCGCGCCCTTGGGGTTGCCGACCAGTTGGGCGCGGAGTTCGGGGTTCGTCGCGTGGACCGACACGTGCATCGGGCCGAGGCGCTGCTCCTCGATCCGCTGCCAGTCGTCCTCGGTCAGGTTAGTCAGTGTGACGAAGCTGCCGTGGAGCATCGACTGACGATAGTCGTCGTCCATCACGTAGAGGCTGCGCCGCATCCCCTTGGGGATCTGCTTGATGAAGCAGAACGGGCAGGCGTTCTCGCAGACGTGGATGCCGTCCATCGTCGGGTCGGCGAAGGTGATGCCCCAGATCTCCTCGACGTCGCGCTCGACCTCGCATTGGTGGATCTGGCCGTCACGCTCGATCTCGAGGATGACTTCCTCCTCGGAAGCGAAATACTGGAAGTCGAGGATGTCGCGCAGCGGGTGGCCATTCACCTTGAGGACGCGGTCGCCCGGCTCGATCCCGATCTCCTCCGCCAGCGACCCCGGCGCGACGTGCTGGACCTCACCCGGTCGCTCGGGCGCCAGCGCCGTGCGGCGGCGGCGCGTCGGCTGGGTGAGGTCCTGGATGCGTACGACCACCGGTCTTAGCCCTCTTCCTCGTGTTTGCTGGATGCCCAGGCGCCTTGCGTCAGTGCGCCAGCCGCGACGATCGCCGCCGTTTCCGCGCGGAGGATCAATGGCCCAAGTGAGACGGACTGCGCCCGACTGGCGATGACCTGGCGTTCGCTTTCGCTCCAGCCGCCCTCCGGCCCGACGGCCACCGCAACACTATCACCCAGAGCGGCCTCCAGGAGGTGCGGCGCCCCGGCGCTGCGCTCGACGAGCGCTATCGTCTTGCCGGCGTGTTCGGCCAGGAATCCGTCGACGCTGGCCGGCGCGGCGATCCGCGGGACCGTCACCCGCTCGGACTGCTCGGCCGCCTCGATCGCGATGCGCCGAAGCCGTGCCGCGCGCCGGTCCCACTCGCGACCAACATCGTAGGATACCACGCAATGTTGCGCAGCCAGCGGCACGATGCTGCTCGCGCCGATCTCGGTCAGCTTCTGGACCGCCAAGTCGAACCGCTCACCACGGAGGAGCGCCAGGCCAACCGTCAGATCGAGCGGGAGCAGGTCGGTAATCATCCGGATCGACTCAATCGACGCCTCGGCGTCGTCACGCTCGACCTTGGTGAGCCGGACCACGGCGACGGCGCCGGACCCGTCGAACAGTTCCAACGAGTCGCCGGTTCGCAGTCGCAGCACGCTCCGAGCCTGACGCGCTTGCCTCGGTGCCAGCCGGACAGCCGCGCCGGCCGCGAGCGGCTGCTCAACGAAGAAGCGGTGGACGCGCACGCCGACGTTAGCTCCGGCGGAGGAGCAGCGCGACCCAGTCGCCGGCCTGCTTGCGGCCGGCGACTGCGAATCCGAGCGGCTCGAACGCGTCGAGGACCATCTTCTCGCGCTCGTCGATGATGCCGCTGGCGATAACGACGCCCCCTGGCGCGACGTGCTGGGCGATCGCTTCGGCGTTGTCGGCCAGGATCCTCGCGATCAGGTTGGCGTACACAACCGGCCACGTCTGGTCGCCCAGCGGCACGTCACCGATCGCGCCGGTGACAACGGCGATTCGGTCCTGCATGTCGTTCAGCGCCACGTTCGCCGCCAGCGCCCGCGCCGCGACCGGGTCGATCTCGACCGCCGTCGCGTGGCGCGCGCCGGAGCGGATTGCACCGATCGAGAGGATGCCGGAGCCAGCGCCGACATCGAGCACGTCAAGACCGTCGAGGTCCGTCTCCTCGCTGAACAGCATGCACATCTCGGTCGAGGGATGCAGGCCAGTGCCGAACGCCATGCCGGGGTC
>DAOKZM010000305.1:2812-4555 GCA_035325665.1 Thermomicrobiales bacterium
GGATGACGCGGTCGCCGGGCTGTGCGTCGTACTCGCGCCAGGTCGGCCGGACGACGAAGTGTCGGCCGATGCGCAGGATCCGGAAGTGCTCCTTCCAGGCGTTCGCCCAGTCCTCCTCCTCGCGCTCCGCAAACGCCGGATCGCCGACGCCGCCGATCTGCTTGAGGCGCCAGAGCGCGCGCTCGAGCTGGTCGCGTCGGGCGGGGAGGTCACCATCGACCGCGAGCCAGGTGCGGACGAGCACTGGCCGCGTCGGGTCGATCTCGAGGTTGTCGCCGTCGTCGTCCTGCTTGTACGGCTCCTCGACGACGACGCCCTGGTTGTAGCCATAGCTCGACAGCAGCTCGCTGACCGACTCCACCGACTCGGCGTTCGCTGGCACGGTGACTTCGATCCAGCGGCTCGACGCATTAGTCACGTCCCGGCCCGTTCTCACGATTCGAGCGGAGGTCGATGTCCGACGAGTCGCCGACGTTGACCCGCAGCGGCTCGCCGCGGACGATCGCGTCGCGGCCGATGATCGAGCGGGTCAGCATCGCCGAATCGATGGTGGCGCCGGCATCGACGATCGAGTCGCGAACGATCGCGTTCTCGACCACGACGTTGTCGCCGATGCTGACGTTCGGCCCGATGACCGAGCCGGACACCTGCGCCGATTCGGCGATGAATACTGGCGGAACGACGACCGCGTCCGGCGCCGACGTGCAGGTGTGCGAGCGGGAGAGCAGGAAGCGGTTGGTCTGGAGGAGTGCGTCGGGCGTGCCGCAATCTTCCCAGACGGTCGCCGGAAGCGTTGTGAAGATCGCGCCATCGTCGATCATCAGCTGGACGGCGTCGGCGAGGTAGTACTCGCCTTTCGTCTGGATCTCCTCGGACATCTGCCGGTCGATCGCCTGGAAGAGCTGACGGACCTCGCGCACGTAGTAGACGCCCATGATCGCCAGGTTGCTCTTCGGCTCCTGCGGCTTTTCGATCAGCCGGGTCACCCGGCCGCCGTCGAGCATGACGATGCCGAAGCGGCGCGGGTCGTCGACCTCCTTGACGAAGATCGCACCGTCCGCGTCGAGGGTCGCCAGCCGGTGTAGAGGCGCCTCGAAGACCATGTCGGGGAAGACGATGAGCGATGGGCCGGCGATTTGCCCGCGCGCCTGCAGGATCGCGTGCGACTGGCCGAGCGGCTCGTCCTGCTTGACCTCGATCTGCTCGCCGAGAAAGCCGGTGACGAAGACGACGCGGTCGATCTCGACCGCGCTCAACGTGTCGAGCACATGCCCCAGGACGGGCTTGCCGGCCACGCTCACGAGCGGCTTCGGCCGGCTCCACGTCTGCGGACGCAACCGGGTCCCGAGGCCTCCGACCGGGATGATGATGTTCATCCGCGCTCACCCCTCCTCATCGTGGTGTCCTCCCTGTGACGCTGGCAGCGACGCGCGCCAATGGCGCGCCGGTGATCAGTCCGGCCGCAACCAACCGTAGAGTGTAACCGAGGGCAGGCGCCAACGACCGGCTGCGATGCCGCGGAACCGCGGCTCGCTCGCGTCGTGCTCGTGGTCATCGGAGGTACCCCCAAGGGGATTCGAACCCCTGCTCTCCTCCTTGAAAGGGAGGCGTCCTAGGCCTCTAGACTATGGGGGCCTGCATGCCGCCTCTAGAGTACCACAGCCATCCGCTCGCTCCCGAGGCGGTCACGGCGCAACCAGGGCGACTATCGCGACGATCCCCGCCGCCATGCCGCCCGTCACG
>DAOKZM010000306.1:0-4548 GCA_035325665.1 Thermomicrobiales bacterium
CCGCGCGCTGCCGGCCAAGGGCAACGCTACCTTCCGGCAGATCGACGGCGAGATCGTCGCGACCCACGGGTTCTTCCGCGACATCACCGAGCTATTGCGCGCCCAGCAGCTTGAGGAGCGCAACCGCGAGCTCGAGCGCGAGAGCATGGCCCGCTACCTGGAGAAGATGGCGGCACTCGGCAAGCTCGCCGCCGGGCTGGCCCACGAGCTGAACAACCCGGCTGCGGCTGCCAAGCGCGCCAGCGCCGGGCTGGCCGAGGGGCTGACCGCGCGGGACACGTCGTTGGCCGAGTTAGTGTCGCGCGGGCTGTCGGCCGATGCCTGGCGGCTCCTGGCGGGCCTGACCTCCGACCGGCAGCGGAGCATGACTAGCGACGACCTCGACGACCCGCTGGTGGTGAGCGCGCTGGAGGAGGACATGGAGCGCTGGCTTGCCGGGCAGGGCGTCGAGGACTGCTGGAACCTTGCGCCCGGGCTGGTCTCGGCCGGGATCACCTGCGATCAGCTGGCGGCGGTCGCGACGCAGGTCCCGCCCGGGGCGCTCGGCCCGGCGCTGCAGTGCGTGACCTCCTCGATCGCCCTTCGCGACGCGGCGGACGTCATCGACCGCGGCACGCGGCGCATCTCCGACCTGGTCAACGCGATCAAGGCCTACTCCTACATGGACCGCGGGCTGGAGCAGGTGGCCGACATCCACGAGGGAATCGAGAACACGCTCATCATCCTTGCCCACCGGCTGCGCAACGTGACGGTCCGGCGCGACTTCGACCGCGACCTGCCGCCGGTGCGCACCCACGGCAGCGGCCTGAACCAGGTCTGGACCAACATCCTCGACAACGCGATCGACGCGACCGAGGGACAGGGGACGGTGAGCATCAGCACCTCCCGCGATGGCGATAACGTCGTCGTCGAGCTTGCCGACGACGGGCCGGGCATCCCGCCCGAGCACCTCCCGCGCATCTTCGAGCCGTTCTTCACCACCAAGTCGCAGGGCAGTGGGATCGGGCTCGGGCTGGAGTCGGTCTGGCACATCGTTACCGACGAGCACCACGGCACGGTCGAGGTCGAGTCCAGGCCCGGCGCGACGGTGTTCCGGGTGCGCCTGCCGATCGGCGACTCGTCGCCGGACGGCGCCAATCATCGCTAGCACGCTGCCTCGCGCAGGCGGGAGGAGGAGACTGGGTGAAGAAGCCGATCATCCTGACCGTTGACGACGACCGCGAGGTGCTGAGGACGATCGCCGGGGGTTTGCGCCGGCAGTATGGCGCGCGATATCGGATCATCCCGGTCGATTCCGGCGACCGTGCCCTGTCGCTGTTGCGCGAGGTCAAGCTGGCTAACGACCCGGTCGCCCTCCTGCTGGTGGACCAGCGCATGCCGGGCATGACCGGCGTCGAGTTGCTGGCTGAGGGGAGCTCGCTCTTCCCCGACGCGCGGCGCGTGCTGCTCACGGCCTATGCGGACACCGACGTCGCCATCCGCGCGATCAACGAGGTACAGCTGCACCACTATTTGCTGAAACCCTGGGACCCGCCGGAGCAGCACCTCTTCCCGGTCATCGACGACGTCCTCGACGACTGGCAGGCGACCTACGCCCCGCCGTTCGAGGGCATCCGCATCATCGGCCACCGCTGGTCGGCGGCGGCGTTCGACACGCGCTCGCTTCTGTCGCGCAACCTCATCCCCTACCAGTGGCTGGACATCGAGCGCGACGACGATGCGGCGACGCTGCTGGCGCACGCGGGCGTCGAGGATGGCGTCCTGCCGGTGCTGGTCTTCCCTGATGGGGACGTGCTGGTCCAGCCGACGGCGCACCAGATCGCCGAGAAGATCGGGGCGCGGACGCGTGCGACGATGCCATTCTATGACCTGATCATCGTCGGCGGCGGGCCGGCCGGGCTGGCGGCGGCGGTCTACGGCGCGTCGGAGGGGCTGAAGACGCTGGTGATCGAGCGCGAGGCGCCGGGCGGGCAGGCCGGCACTAGCTCGCGGATCGAGAACTACCTCGGCTTTCCGTCCGGCCTCAGCGGGGCCGACCTGACGCGCCGCGGCGTGGCCCAGGCCCAGCGGCTCGGCGCCGAGTTCCTGACCAGCGAGGTGATCTCAGTCTGCACCGATGGCAATTACCGGATCGTCAACCTGGCCGACGGCAGCCAGCTGAGCTGCTCGGCGCTACTGGTGGCGACCGGCGTGCAGTACCGGCGGCTGGACGTACCGGGGGTCGAGGGGTTGCCGGGGGCCGGCGTCTACTACGGCGGGGCGCTGTCGGAGGCGGTCGGCCTGAAGGGGGACGACGTCTACGTCGCTGGCGGGGCCAACTCGGCCGGCCAGGCGGCAATCCACTTTGCCAGGTACGCCCGCCAGGTCACGATGGTTGTGCGTGGCAAGGACCTCGCTAGCGGCATGTCGCAGTACCTCGTGGATCAGATCGAGGGCACGCCGAACATCCGCGTCTGGCTGCAGACCAACGTCGTCGAGGCGATCGGCGACGACCACCTCGAGGCACTGCGGATCCGCCGCGACGACAGCGGGACCGAGGAGACGGTCCCGGCTCAGGCGCTGTTCATCTTCATCGGGGCGAAGCCGTATACCGAATGGATCGCCAGCCTCGTGGCCGTTGACCCGCAGGGCTACGTGGCGACCGGTTCCGACATCGAGCGGATGCGCACGGCGCCGACGCCCTGGCCGGTCCGGCGGCAGCCGTTCTGGCTGGAGACCAGCGTGCCAGGCATCTTCGTCGCCGGGGACGTGCGTCATCGCTCGATCAAGCGCATCGCCTCGGCGACCGGCGAGGGCGCGATGGCGATCCACTTCATCCACCAGTACCTCGGTGGCATCTAGCTTGCCATCGTAAGCAGCATTGTCGCGATACTGTAACGTTTGGCGTGTCATGTCGATCGCGCTTGTAACGTCAAGTAGCGTAACATTGCATTAACGACAACGCGATGGGCGCAAAGGAGGCGAAAATTGTCAGGATACGTGATCGACATCGAGAAGAAGGCGCTGGAGAACCCGCACTTCCGCGAGGTGCTCTTCACCGCGCCTCGCCTTCAGTTGGTCGTCATGACACTGCAGCCGGGCGAGGAGATCGGGCTGGAGACGCATGACGACGGCGACCAGTTCTTCCGCGTCGAGGCGGGTGAGGGCGAGGCGCTGCTGGACGGCGAGCGCCATCCGCTGCACGACGGCTCGATCGTCGTCATCCCGGCCGGGGTCGAGCACAACATCTCGAACACCTCAGCCAGCGAGCCGCTGCGCGTCTACACAATCTACACCCCGCCGGAGCACCCGGACGGCACGCTCCACCACACCAAGGCCGAGGCTGACGAGTACGCGAAGACGCACCACCACTAGGCCGCTATCGCGGTTCGCGCTTATTAGGCCGCCCGGCCCCGGGCGGCCCAGGCGCGGGCGGTGAGCCGGATGCCACCGTCCGCGTCGATCGGCAGGTTGGCGCGCAGGCGCTCGCGGAGCGCCGCGCGCCTCTCGTCGTCCAGCGTCGCGACCCAGGTCGGCGCCGAGCCCTGGCCGCCGAGGAACGGCGACCAGTAGTCGTCGAAGTCGCGGAAGACGGTCGGGACGTCGCGTGTCTCGACGTCCACAAGCCCGGCTTCGTCGAAGCGGCGCGCGAGGGCGTCCGGCCGGCAGAGTGGGGTCTGGCGCTGCCCCTCGTCCCAAGCCGCGGCGCCGGGGTCGATCGCGACGGCCGTGTCCCAGAAGTAGCGCATCAACTCCATCCCCCCGGCATAGTCCCAGACGTAGATGGCGACGATCCCACCCGGCCGGGTCACCCGCGCCATCTCGGCCAGGCCGCGGTTCGGGTCGGGCAGGAAATTCAGCACCAGCCCGGAGACGGTCGCGTCGAAGGCGCCGTCGTCGAACGGCAGCGCCAGCGCGTCTCCCTCGCGAAGATCGAGACGATCGTCGTCGACCTGCTCGCGCGCGTGGGCGATGAACGCAGCCGAGCGGTCCACGCCGCTGACGGCCCGCGGGCGCGCCCCGGCGAGGATCGCGCTACTGAGCGCCCCCGTGCCGCAGCCGACATCCAGCCAGTGGATGCCGGGGGGCGCGTCCAGCCAGCGCACGAACGCGGGTGCGACGACCCGGCTCCAGCGACCGACGTATGGCTCGTATGCCGCGCCGCTGTTGAACGCGCTCATCAGAACCTCCTCGTCGTGACGGCGACCGCGATGCCGTGATCCCAGGCCCGGCCGGGAATGGCGGATGGTAGCATGGGCGCGGCCAGGGAGTTGGCTTGCCTGGCGGCATCCTCCGACCGTATAGGGCTTCTCTGCGACGAAGCCACCCGCACCCGACGGCCACTGCCAGTAGCACTCTGCGTCGTAGACCCCCGAATGCATTACGCGATTACACATTTTAGCGCCGTATTGACACGTGATTGTTATACCTGTCGCGGTATCGTCACGCGTTTCACATTCCGGCCCCGTAGACTGAGCTCAACGCTGACATCACCCTGCACGCTCCATACCTTGCCGGTAGCTGGGACGTGTCGGGAGTCGAGGGAAGGGTGGTGACGACATGCGCGCG
>DAOKZM010000307.1:0-568 GCA_035325665.1 Thermomicrobiales bacterium
GCTGGTCGATGCCGGCCTGTCGGTCGACGCGCTCCGTGAGGTACTGGCCGGGCTCGGGCTGCCTGGCTGGGAACTCGTGGCCGAATCGGCGGCGCAGCACGGCATCACCGGCACGCGCGTCCGGGTGCTCACCAGCGGCGACGCCCCGGCCCGGGATTGGGCGCTCATCCGCCACCTGCTGGAGCGCGCGACGCTCCCGGAGCCGGTTCGTGCCGCCGCGCTGGCGATGTTCCGGGCGTTGGCCGAGGCCGAGGCGCGCGTCCACGGCGCGGATGTCGAGCGCGTCCACTTCCACGAGGTGGGCGGTGTCGATGCGATCGTGGACATCGTCGGCGCGGCGGCCGGGCTGCACCTGCTCGGGATCGAGCGCGTCTTCTCCGGCCCGCCCGCACTTGGCCGCGGCTTCGCCCGCTCGCAGCACGGCACGATTCCCGTCCCGGCGCCGGCCACGGCGGAGCTGCTGGCGCGGGCCGGCGCGCCGTCGATCGACGCCGACGTCCAGGCCGAGCTGCTGACCCCGACCGGCGCGGCGATCCTGACGTTTTTTTTAATGATACGGCGCCCACCG
>DAOKZM010000307.1:578-4533 GCA_035325665.1 Thermomicrobiales bacterium
GATCCTGACGACGCTGGCCGAGTTCGAGCGCCCGCCGTTCCGCACTACCGGCGTCGGCTATGGCTTCGGCCAGCGCGAGCTGCCATGGCCGAACGCCCTGCGCGTCTGGATCGGTGAGCTGGACGCGGCGGCGCCGGTTGGCGAGGAACCGCCATCCGAGCGCGAGCTGCTGCTCGAAGCCAACATCGACGACATGAACCCGGAGTTCTACGAGCTGCTGATCGAACGACTCTTCGACGCCGGCGCGCTGGATGTGTTCCTGACGCCGATCGTCATGAAGCGCGGCCGGCCGGCGACGAAGGTCAGCGTCATCGCCGCCGCCGACCGGCGCGACGCGGTTGAGGAGACGCTCTTCGACAACAGCTCGACGTTCGGCGTCCGCGCCATGCCGATCGACCGCACCAAGACCGACCGCACCTCGGTCACCGTCGCGACGCGCTGGGGGGACGTGCGGCTGAAGCTGAAGATCTGGCGCGGGCGCGTCCTCGAGGTCGCGCCGGAGTACGCCGACTGCCTGGCCATCGCCCGCCAGGCCGACGCGCCGCTGCGCCTCGTCTATGGCGAAGCGCAGCGCATCGGCGACGCATTCGTCGGCCGACGGGGCGAGGACATCGATGCGATCCGCCAGCCCTGAGCTCAGCGCATCAGTGCCCCGCTGAGAAAGGCCAGGATGAGCCGGCCCAGCGCGTCCGGCCGGTCCTCCTGGATGAAGTGGTTGGCGTGCTCGAAAATGTCGGTCCGGCTGTCGTGCAGCAGCTTGCCGATCTCGACCGCGCGGCTGGGCGGGAACGTGCGGTCGTTGGCCCCCCAGGCCACCAGCCCCGGCCCCTGGAAGTTGTAGAGCGCCTCCCGCCAGCGGTGGAAGTCGGTCGAGGTCATCCCATCGACCTCGTCCAGCCGGCGCAGCACGTCCCAGAAGCCGTCGTCGAACGGATGCCAGTAGACCGCCATCACGTCGTCGGTCAGTCGCTCGTCCTCGTCCACGTACCACTGGAACGCCTGGCGGAGCATGAACGGCCGCGCAACGGCAGTCAGCAGCCGTCCGGCGACCGGAAGGTTGATCAGCCGGAGCGGCGAGAGTGGCGAGCCGCGCCAGTCATCGATCCAGACGCTGGTGTTGGTGACGACTATGTGGCTGACGCGCTCCGGCGCGCGGGCGAGGATCTCGCAGGCGACGAGCGCGCCGTAGTCGTGACCGACCAAAGCGGCCTTATCGACGCCAATCGCGTCGAGCACGCGGAGCATCGATTCCGCCTGGCCGGCCGGCGAGAGATCGGCGCCGGCCGGCCGGTCGGCAAGCCCGAAGCCGATCAGGTCCGGCGCGACGGCGCGACGCTCGCGAGCGATGACGCGCGCCACATCGCGCCAGACGAAGCTCGATGTCGGGATGCCGTGCAGCAGCACAACCGGGTCGCCCAACCCCTCGTTGAGCACCCAGGTGCGGATGCCGTCCACGGTGACGGGCTGGAGGCGCGCTCGCCAGGCCGCGACCGGGTCGAGCACCGTCCTCACGATCGCGGCTCCTCAGGTTCCCCAGCGGCCGGGGCCGGAGGATTCGGGGCGGGAGCCGTCTGCGTTGCGCCCTGCCCGAGGTTGATGAAGGCGCTGATCAGGTCGACCGGCACGGGGAAGAGGATGGTCGAGTTTTTCTCGGCCGACACCTCGGTCAGCGTCTGCAGGAAGCGGAGCTGCAGCGCGATCGGCTCTTCAGCGATGACCACCGCGGCATCATGGAGCTGCTGGGCGGCCAGCGACTCGCCCTCAGCGTGGATGATCTTGGCCCGCTTCTCGCGCTCGGCCTCGGCCTGCCGTGCCATCGCGCGCTGCATCGACTCCGGCAGTTCGACGTCCTTAATCTCGACGACGCTGACCTTGACACCCCACGGCTCGGTCTGCTCGTCGATGATCGCCTGTAGCTTCTGATTGATCACCTCGCGCTCGGCTAGCAACTCATCCAGCTCGACCTGCCCGAGGATCGAGCGCAGCGTCGTCTGGGCGATCTGCGATGTCGCCCGGACGTAGTCGGCGATATTGACCATCGCCATACTGGCGTCCACCACCCGGAAGTAGGCGACGGCGTTGACGTTGACCGTCACGTTGTCGCGGGTGATGACCTCCTGGCGCGGGATGTCCATCGTCAGCGTCCGCAGGTCGACGCGGACCATCCGCTCGACGAACGGGATCAGCAAGATCAGTCCCGGACCGCGCGCGCCGACGAGCCGGCCGAGCCGGAAGACGAC
Source organism: Thermomicrobiales bacterium (assembly GCA_035325665.1). Lineage (GTDB taxonomy): Bacteria > Chloroflexota > Chloroflexia > Thermomicrobiales > CFX8 > JAMLIA01. The sequence goes on from DAOKZM010000307.1 coordinate 2,819, forward strand.
GCCGCGCTCGTACTCCTGGACGATCTTGATCGTCGCCGAGGCGACGATGAGCAGGAACAGGAAGATCGCCCCGATGGCGACCAGAATGCCAGTATCCACATTCACTCCATTCGCTCGATCCGAGCGCCACGCGGTTTCCTAGCCGCTCGCGCTCGGGTAGGGGGAGACAGGTGGCGTCGCCCCCGCCTCCGACTCGGCCGGCGTCACGACGAGCGCCAACCCCTCTACCGCGACGACGCGGACCGGCTCGCCCTTGCGGACCGCCACGTCCGAACGCGCCTGCCACAGCTCGCCAGAGATGAAGACCATGCCGGATGGCTCGAGGTCCGTCCGCGCGACGCCGATCGTCCCGACCATCGCCGGGGTGCCGGTGACAGCCGGCTTGTGCCGGATGCGGACGACGGCGCTAACGACGAATGCGAAGAAGAGGGCGACCAACGCTGTCATGGCGAAGATGACGCTGCGTGAGACGGTGAGCACGTCCGGGTTGCGCGTATTCGCCAGCAGGAGTGATCCGAGAAGGAACGCACCGATGCCGCTAATGGTCAGGACTCCGTGAGTCGGCAAGAAGACGTCGAGCGCGAACAGGACGAAGGCGAGGATCATCAGACCGAGCCCGGCCCAGTTCGAATCGATCGTGCCGAGGCCGTAGAAGCCGGCCAGCAACAGGATGACACCGACTGCGCCGGGACCGATCCCGCCGGGATTGGCGATCTCGAAGATGATCGCCAACGAGCCGAGACTGAGCAGGATGTAGGCGATGTTCGGGTCGGACAGCACCTGCAGGAGCTGCTCGAAGAACGACATGTCGATCGTCTCGACCGGCGCGCCGGCGGTTTGGAGGACGATCTGCTGGCCGAGGACATCCACCGAGCGGCCATCCGCCTTCGCCAGGAGCTCGTCCTGCGAGGCGGCGATAAAGTCGACGACGCCAAGCTGGACGGCCTGGTTCGCCGAGACGTTGGCCGCGTCGCGGACGGCCTTCTCGGCCCAGTCGGCGTTGCGCCCGCGGCGCTCGGCCAGGGCGCGGATCTTGGCGACGGCGTCGTTGACGACCTTGCGGTCCATCGTCGTCGGCGTGCCGCTGGTCTCGCCCTCGCCGCCGATCTGCACCGGTGTTGCCGAGCCGATGTTCGTGGCCGGGGCCATCGCCGCGACGTGGGCGGCGTAGGTGATGTAGACGCCGGCCGACGCGGCCCGCGCGCCATCCGGCGCGACCCAGACGATGACCGGAATCGGCGCGTTGAGGATGTCGCCGACGATATCGTCCATCGCCGACGAAAGCCCGCCGGGCGTGTCCATCTCGATGATGATCGCGTGGTCGCCGCGTTCCGCCGCCCGCTCGATACCCCGGCCGACGTACGTCGCCATGACCGGAGTGATTGCTCCGTCGATGCGAATCTTGCCGACGCGGTTGCTCGGGTCGGCGGCAGTGTTTGCGGTAAACAGGGCAGTGAAGACCACGAGCGTGGCGATCGCGGTGATCCAACCGCGGGGGCTAGGCCTCCGCCGGGATGACAGGCGCTGTCTGGCTGGCCACCTGAACATCGCGAGCTCCTTTGCTCGTGTGCGTTCCAAGTATACGGTTTCGGCGCCGCCTCGGCGCGGAGGACCGGTACAATCAGCGCGCTGTCCGAGGCGAGGAGGGGGAGCGGAGTGGACGACGGGAAGCAGGAGCCCGAGCACGCATGGGCGACCGACGAGGTCGGGGCGTA
>DAOKZM010000308.1:0-4526 GCA_035325665.1 Thermomicrobiales bacterium
GGTCGACGCGCGAGACGATCACCCGTGGCTCGGTCGCCAGCAGTCGCTGGCAGGCCTCGAGGATCTGCTCGTCCGACTTCGCCGCGCCAAAGACAATCTCGGGCGAGCCGGTTCGGCGGCGCCGGTCGGTGTCGATCCGGACGTCGGCGTTCGGTCCGATCTCGCCGCCGTTCTCGCCGTTCAGCGCCGCGGCGATCGCGGCGAAGGGATCTCTCACCGACTCTCCTCCTCGTCGAAACCCAACTCGACGGCAGTCTCCGCCGTATCCTTGCCGCCAGCCTCCAGCCAGATCAGGTACTCGACGTTGCCGGCCGGGCCAGTGATCGGAGATCTGACCAACCCGCGCACGCCGAAACCCGAAGCACGAGCGCTCGCCATGATCTCCTCGACGACCCGCCTGCGCACGCTCGCATCACGCACAACTCCGCCCTTGCCGACGCTCTCCCGTCCCGCCTCGAACTGTGGCTTGATCAGCGCGACGCATGAGCCATCATCGCCGAGGAGGCGCCGGGCGACCGGCAGGATCAGCCGGAGCGAGATGAACGACACGTCGATGCAGACGATGTCGACCGGCTCGGGGAGCGCGTCCAGACGCCGCGCGTTCACCCGCTCCATCACGACCACGCGCGGGTCGTACCGCAGGCGGTAGTCGAGTTGGCCATAGCCGACGTCGATCGCGTAGACCTTCGCCGCGCCGCGCTGGAGCAGGCAGTCCGTGAATCCGCCGGTTGACGCGCCGAGGTCTGCGGCGATGTTTCCGGTGACGTCGATCCCGAACTCGGCGAGCGCGTGGTCCAGCTTGAGCCCGCCACGGCTGACGAACGGCAGCTTCGCGCGCACCTCAAGCGACAGCGCATCATCGATCATCTCGCCCGGCTTGAGGATGACGCGATCGCCGGAGCGGACCTCGCCGGCCAAGATCAGTGTCTTGGCCCGCGAACGCGACTCGGCTAGCCCCTGGCGGACGACGAGCTCGTCGGCGCGCACCTTTCGCGGCTTCTCCGTCACCGCGTCCTGATTCCGTACTGCCGGGTCAACCGGCTGAGCTGGACGTGGCAGATCGCCACCGCGAGCGCGTCGGCCGCGTCGTCCGGCGTCGGCGCCTCGTCCAGTCCGAGCAGCATCTGAACCATGTGCTGCATCTGCTGCTTGTCGGCCTTGCCGTAACCGGAGATCGCCTGCTTCACCTCGGACGGCTTGTACTCAAACACCGGCATGCCATGTTGCGCGGCCGCGAGCAAGACGACACCGCGTGCCTGCCCAACCGCAAGGGCGGTCGTGACGTTTCGCGCGAAGAAGAGCTGCTCAATCGCCAGCACGTCTGGCTCGTGCTCACGGATCAGCCCCCAGACGGCGTCGTAGACGCGCAGCAGCCGCTCCTCCATTGTCTCAACCGAGGTGGTCGCCACGACGCCATAGGTGATCAGTGACGGCTCGTCCTCCCCGCTGACGAGGCCATAACCGAGGAGCGCCGTGCCGGGGTCAACGCCGAGAGTGATCATCATCTGGCTCCTGAATCAGCCGATTCGGCAGGATGAGTGCCGTCCGGCGCCCGGGCGACGTGTTGAAATGTGGGTAAACCTGCCGTATACTGCCGATCAGGCACGCTACAGGCGACCCCACGACGGACGACAAGGATACTCGTGTTCGCCAGATGAACCGGCGTACTGGGACCCCTTCTATCGCCAGCCGGTGGCGCCCCGCGAACACGCCCGACTCGTTCGATACGCCGACGTAGCGGATGGAGACGTACGGGCGGGAGGGGCAATCGAGCATGGTATCGAGCCTGCTATCCAAGGGTAAGGACCAGGGATTCCTGCTTTCGGATGAGGTCATCGCCGCGTTCCCACGGATGGAAGAGGACATCGCAGCTATCGACGAGCTCTGGTCCTCATTGCTCGAACACAACGTCGAGATCATCGATCAGCCGCCAACGATCAACAGCACCCCATCGCGCTTTCAGTTTACTCGTCCTCGCGCTATCGAGCCGACGAATGGGTCCGCCGATATCGACGCAATCGTCAAGACCACTCGCGACTACACCGAGACGTTCGTCGCTGGCGGAGTCACCGACTCGGTGCGTCTGTACCTTCAGGAGATCGGCGAGACCGACCTGCTGACGATGCAGGAGGAGGTCTGGCTGGCCAAGCGGATGGAGCGTGGCCTCCACGCCGCCGGCCGGCTAGCGTGTGGCGATTACGTCTCCGAATCCGAGCGGCGCGAGCTCGAAGCCGACCGCGAGGACGGCGAGAAGGCACGCGCGCACCTCATCCAGGCGAACCTGCGCCTGGTCGTCTCGGTCGCCAAGAAGTACGTCGGGCGTGGGCTTTCCTTCCTCGACCTGATTCAGGAGGGCAACATCGGCCTGATGAAGGCCACCGACAAGTTCGACTACCGGCGTGGCTTCAAGTTCTCGACCTACGCGACCTGGTGGATTCGCCAGGCGATCACCCGCGCGATCTCCGATCAGAGCCGCACGATTCGCCTGCCGGTGCACGTCGGCGAGACGATCAACCGGGTCAAGAAGACGGGCCACCGGCTCCAGCAGATCTTCGAGCGCGAGGCCACCCACGAGGAGATCGCCCGCGCGATGGACGTGCCGATCGCGAAGGTCCGCCAGGTGCTCGACGTTTCGCGCCTGCCGGTTTCGCTCGAAGCGCCGGTTGGCCAAGAGGGCGACGCGTTCCTCGGCGACTTCATCGAGGATGACTCGATGCCGCAGCCGCTCGAGCTGGCGTCGCAGCAGCTCCTCCGCGGGCAGATCGGCGACGCGCTCGACAAGCTGACCGAGCGCGAGCGACGGATCATCATCCTCCGTTTCGGGCTGGAGGACGGCAAGTTCCGCACGCTCGAAGAGGTCGGCCGCGAGTTCAGCATCACGCGCGAGCGCATCCGCCAGATCGAGGCGAAGGCGCTCCGCAAGTTGCGCCACCCGTCCTACAGCCGAACGCTACGCGGCTATCTCGACTAGCATGAGGTTCGAGCAGAGAAAGCCGGCGGTCGCACATGACCGCCGGCTTCGTCGTCTCGCCCGCTGGCCCTATTCCGCCGCGCTGAAGACCAGCGACACGTTATGTCCGCCGAAACCGAGCGAGTTGCTGACGATATGGCGTAGCTCTGCCGGCCGCGCCTCGTTCGGCACGTAGTCCAGGTCGCACTCAGGGTCGGGGATCTCGTAGTTGATCGTCGGCGGCATCGTCTGCGACTGTAGCGCGAGCACCGCGAAGACAGCTTCGACCGCTCCGGCCGCGCCGAGGAGATGACCGGTCGCGCCCTTCGTCGAGGAGGTCGGCGGCGGCGAGTCGCCGAACACCGCGCGGATCGACAGCGTCTCGAAGGCGTCGTTCAGCTTCGTCGAGGTGCCGTGGGCGTTGATGTACGAGACATCGGCCGGGATCAGGCCGGCACGCTCGATCGCGAGCCGCATCGCGCGGGCCGCGCCCTCACCTCCCGGTCCAGGCTGGACGATGTGCGAGGCGTCGGCGGTCGCGCCGTACCCCGCCACGATCGCGAGCACGTTCGCGCCACGCGCGCGGGCTGACGAGAGCGATTCCAAGACGAGGATGCCGGCACCTTCGCCGAGCACGAACCCGTCTCGCTCGCGGTCGAATGGCCTGCTCGCGTGCGCCGGGTCGTCGTTGCGCGTCGAGAGCGCGCCGGCCGCCGCGAACCCCGCGACGCCGGCCGGCGTAATCGCTGCCTCGGCGCCGCCGGCAACGACGATATCCGCGTCTCCGCGGGCGATCATCGCCGCCGACTCCCCGATCGCGTGGGCGCCGCTCGCGCAGGCGCTGACCGTCGCCAGGTTCGGTCCGCGCGCGCCGAGGCGGATCGAGACGATGCCCGAGGCCATGTCGGCCAGCATCATCGGCACGAAGAACGGGCTGACCCGGCCCGGGCCGCGGCTCGCCAGGGTCGCGAATCCGCTCTCCAGTGTCTCCATGCCCCCCATCGCCGTGCCGATGACGACGCCGACCCGCTCGCTGTTCGCCGCCGTGATCTCCAGTCGGGCCTGCGCGACCGCCTCGTCAGTCGCCGCCGCCGCTAGCTGGATGTAGCGGTCGGTCCTGCGGGCCTCCTTCGGCGGGAACCAACGGTCACCGCTGAAGCCCGGCACCTGAGCCGCGATCCGAACCGGGAAGCCCGACGCGTCGAATCGGGCGATCTCGACGACGCCGCCATCGCCCGCGACGATGCGCGCCCACGATTCCGACGCGCCAATCCCGACCGGGCAGACACAGCCGACACCAGTCACGACAACCGGCTCGGTGACGGGACGATCAGGCATTTGACAGGACCTCCGGGTTCAGGCAGTGCGGCGGCTCGGTTCCGGCCAGCACCGCGACGATGTTCTCGGCCGCCAGCGCCGACATGCGCTTCCGGGTCGCCAGCGTGGCGCTCGCGATGTGCGGCACGATGGTCACACGGTCGAATCGGTAGAGCGGATGATCGGCCGGGAGCGGCTCGGGGTCGGTCACGTCCAGCCCGACACCAGACAGCCGGCCGGCGTCGAGTGCGGCGACGAG
>DAOKZM010000309.1:0-4525 GCA_035325665.1 Thermomicrobiales bacterium
TTGTCAGGACGCGGCAACGACGCCCGCGTCTGCCCAAAGGGAGGTCCCGCGTGCCCACAGGTTCCCCGACCCGTATCCCGCTCCCGCCCGGCCTGGTGCCGGCCTGGGAGACCCCGGAGGACGAAGACGTCTGCTGGCGGCGCGACCCGATGCATTCCCCCGGCCCGATCACCATGATGGACGCCGACGCCAACCGAGCGACTCACGAAGGCGGATTCAGCGTCGCGGCCCAGCGCCTCGGGCTACCGGTCCGCGCGATGAGCCGCCGCTTCTGGACCCACCTCTACGTCTCGCACGCGCCGCCGCCGCTCCCACCATTCGAGCTGGAGGCGATGGGCCGCCGCGCCGAGGAGGACATGCCACGGCACGTCGCGAACCTCTGGGCGCGCTGGGAGACGGAATGGCTCCCGGTGGTCCAGGAGATGGTCGCCTTCTGGGAACGCTTCGACCTCGACGCTGCCACGCTGCCGGCGCTCGTCGAGCACTTCGACACGACCCTCGCACTGTACGACCGGCTCTGGACCATCCACTTCGAGATCGCCTTCCCGCTCCTGATCGGCCCGAGCATGTTCGAGGAGATGTATCGCGACCTGTTCGGCGCCGATACGGGTCTCGAAGCGTTCAAGCTGCTCCAGGGCTTCGACAACAAGACCGTCCAGTCCGGCCGCCGCCTGCGCGAGCTGGCGCTGGAGATTCGCGCCCTTCCGGACGCCCGCGCCATCGTCGACAGCGCCTCACCGGCCGACATCATCCCGGCCATGCGCCAGAGCCTGGCCTGCGCGCCGATCGTCGCCCGCATCGACGACTACCTGCGCGAGTTCGGCAAGCGCGGTCATACCTGGGGACTCTCCCCACGCCCGTGGATCGACGACCCGACGCCAGTCATCAAGAACCTCAAGGATTACGTCAACCAGCCAGGCATCGACCCCGCAACCGAGCTGGCGACCCTGGCTGGGGAGCGTGACGCGATGATTGCCGCCGCTCGCGAGCGGCTGGCGGCCTACCCCGAGGGCATCCGGCAGCAGTTCGAGTTCCTGCTCGAGGCGGCCCAACGGTCGGCCGTCGTTCAGGAAGACCACAACTTCTGGATCGACTTCCGCGCCACCTACGAGGTGCGCCGGGTGATGGTCGAACTCGGGCGCCGCTTCACCTCCGCCGGGCTGCTGGACGATCCGGAGGACATCTTCCACCTGCGCTTCAGCGAGGCCCGCGAGACGGCCGCGCAGTTCCCGGCGCTCAGCCGGCGCGCGCTCGTCGCCGACCGCAAGGCGGAGATGCGCCGCTACGAGGGCGTGCCGTTGCCGATGGAGATCGGCAGCTTCCCGCCCGGCCCGCCGCCGGACGACATCATGATGCGGACAACGGCCAAGTTCTTCGGCTCGCCACCTCCGGCTCCGGAGCAGCCCGGTGAGCTGCGCGGCGCTCCCGGCGCGGCCGGCGTCGTCCGCGGGCTGGCCAGGGTCGTCCGCACCCTGGCGGATGCCGGAAAGGTCGAGCCGGGCGACGTGCTGGTCGCCGAGACGACCGCCCCGCCGTGGACGCCGCTCTTCGCGACGGTCGCGGCCGTCGTCACCGACACCGGTGGCGTCCTCAGCCACTGCGCCATCGTCGCTCGCGAGTACCGCATCCCGGCCGTCGTCGGCGCCGGGATGGCCACCGCCGTCATCCGTGACGGCATGCTGGTCGAGGTCGACGGGACCCGCGGCGTCGTGACCATCCTGGGCGAGTAGCGCCAAAGCCTGGCGCCGGGGGTGAGGACGATCACCGCCCCCGGCGCCTTCCGCATGGGGACCCAGAACGGAGATAGGACTTCGGTATCTTGACGAATAGGCCAGTCCCCGCTACACCAGTAGATGGTTTGCGCATCCCGCTCTGGCGCCGAGGCGATTGTCGCGCCCGTCGCATCAGCGCCATGCGCAGCCCAACCCAGCGTCGTAGTCGCGCCCGTAGCGCAATACAAACGAGATGGTGCATGGATTCGTTCTCCCCGCGAATCGTCACCCGTCCGACCTCGTGGCCGCGCGGCATCGAGTCGGCGGCCGAGATCCTCTGGCTCGACGATCCCCGCGCGTCCGACAGCGACCGCGTCGGTGCCAAGACTGCGCACCTCAGCCGGCTCGCCCAGCTCCATCGCATCCCGCCCGGCTTCTGCCTGACCGTCGCCGCCTACCGGATGCGGGACGCCGGCGACCGCGTCGGGCCGGAGCTTCGCGGACTGATCGAGGACTCCTACGACGAGCTGGCCGAACGGACCGGGACTGCGTCGCCGGCCGTCGCCGTCCGCTCCTCGGCAATCGACGAGGATGGGCCGATCGCATCCTTCGCCGGTCAGCACCAGACTCTTCTGAACGTCCGCGGCGTCGACGACATCTGCGCCGCCGTCGAGCGCTGCTGGGCGTCGGCGCGAACCGAGCAGGTCCTCGCCTACCGGCGACGACACGACCTCCCGGTCGATCAGATCCGGATCGCCGTGCTAGTCCAGCAGCTCGTGCCGGCCGATACCTCCGCCGTCATGTTCACCGCCAACCCGGTCAACGGCGCGCGAGACGAGCTGGTGCTGACCGCCAGCTGGGGACTCGGCGAAAGTATCGCGGGCGGCACGGTGACGCCCGACTCCTGGACGATCATCAAGCCCTCCTGCGCGATCGCCCGCGCGGAGATCGCCGCCAAGAGCCGGATGACGGTACCGGCTCCTGGCGGCGTCCGCGAGATCGATGTCCCGCGGCTGCTGCGCCAACAGCCCTCGCTCGATGCTCGGCAGGTGAGTGAGGCCGCTCACCTCGGCGTCCTTCTGGAACAGCAGCTTGGCTGGCCGGTGGACGTCGAATGCGCGTTCGCGGCCGGGCTCCTCTATCTCCTCCAGTGCCGCCCGATCACGGCGATCCCGAGGAACGGCCGGCACCCGCCCGCGTAGAGGTCCAACCACGCGATTGGATCGTGACGTCGTCTCTCGTCTCATCAGTGCAAGGAGCTGCCAACGATGTCCGCACCCACCCGTATCCCGCTGCCGCCGCATCTCTCTCCCGAGTGGGAGCAGCCGGAGGACGCCGACGGCTTCTGGACCCAGGACCGGATGCACTTCCCCGACCCGATCTCGCACCTGGACGATTCCCTGGTCCGCAACTTCTACGACGCGGGGATGAATCATGGTTTTGCGACCTACGCGATGCCGCTGCGCGCCTCGGCGCGCCGGTTCTGGACGCACCACTACCTGACGATGATGCCGCTCCAGCTCTCCCACGATGAGCTCGTCGCGATGGAGAAACGCTCGGAGCAGGCCTTCGGGGAGACGATGGGGCAGCTCCAGCACAAATGGGAGACGGCATGGCTGCCCGAGATCAGGCAGACGATCGACGCATGGGAGAGCTACGACCTGCCCGGCGCGACGACAGCCGAGATCGCCGACCACGTCGATGATGTCGTTGAAACACTCAAGCGACTGTCCGCCATCCACTTCGAGATCGCCTTCCCGGCGATGCTCCCGCTTACCCTCTTCGAGGAGCTGTATGTAGAGCTGTTCGACGAAGCGGACCGGCTCGTGCCCTACAAGCTGTTGCAGGGCATGGACAACAAGACGGTGGAAGGGGGGCTTGCGCTCTGGCGCTTGAGCCAGCAGGCAGCAGCGACGCCGTCTGTCCGGCGCATCGTCGAGGAGGTGCCCGCCGACCAGGTGGTCGCCGCGCTGCAGACGTCCGACGAGGGCCGTGTGTTCCTCGCCGATCTCTCCGCCTACCTCGACGAGTATGGCCGGCGTAGTGACTTCTGGTGGGACGTCAGCCGCCCGTCGTGGATCGAGGACCCCTCGCCGGCCATCGAGATGATGAAGGGCTACCTGGCGCGGCCTGAGCGCAACCCGGATCTCGAGCAAGCGGCGCTCGCCGCCGAGCGCGAACAGCTCGTCGCCGAGGCGCGTGAGCGGCTGGCGATGTACCCGCAGGCCGTCCGCGACCAGTTCGAGTTCCTCCTCCAGGCCGCGCGGGAAGGGACTGTCCTCTCTGAGGACCACGGCTACTGGCTCGACTTCCGCGCAGCGAGCGACGCGCGGCAGGTATTCGTCGAGGCCGGGCGAAGGCTTGCCTCGGCTGGGGCCATCGCCAACGCATCCGACGTCGTCCATCTGACCCAGGACGAGATCCGCGGCGCCCTCCGGGCCGAGACGCCGCCCGACCTGCGCCAGACCGTCGCGGAACGCGCGGCGGAGATCGAGCGCTATCGCGGCGTCGAGCTGCCGCCCGCCGTCGGTGTTCAACCGCCGGGCGCGCCGTCGGACAACCCTGGCAGTCGGACCTTCGCCAAGTTCTTCGGTGTCCCGCCGCAGGCCTCCGACGACCCCTCGGTCCTGCACGGCGCGGCCGGATCGGCCGGCGTCGTCCGTGGTCCGGCGCGGATCGTCCGTTCGCTGAACGACGCAGACAAGGCCCAGCCGGGCGATGTGCTGGTGGCCGAGACCACCGCGCCGCCGTGGACCCCGCTCTTCGCCCCCGTCGCGGCGGTCGTCACCGACACCGGTGGCGTCCTCAGCCAC
>DAOKZM010000310.1:0-4519 GCA_035325665.1 Thermomicrobiales bacterium
GGACGCGCCGGTTGCCGACCTCGGCGAGCTGGTCGTCGGCGCCTACGACGACCCGGACGCCCTCGCCCGCTTCGTGGATGGCCTGGATGTTGTCACTTACGAGTTCGAGAACGTCCCGGCCCACGCCGCCCGCTCGCTGGAGCGGCACGCGCCTGTCTACCCTCCGCCGGCCGCGCTCGACGTCGCCCAGGACCGGCTGTCGGAGAAGACCTTCTTCAACGCGCTCGACATCCCCACCCCGCGCTACGTCGCGGTGGACGACCGCGCCGGGCTGGGCGCCGCCGTCGCCGCGCTCGGCCTGCCGGCCGTGCTGAAGACGCGCCGCGAGGGATACGACGGCAAGGGTCAGGCGATCCTTCGTGAGCCGGGCGACCTCGACGCCGCCTGGCAGTCGCTCGGCGGCCGGCCGCTGATCTTGGAAGCGTTCGTCCCCTACGATCGCGAGCTGGCGATCCTCGCCGCGCGCGGCCGCGACGGCTCGGTTGCAGCCTGGCCGGTCGTCGAGATCGAGCAGGTGGACGGCATGCTCCACCGCGCCTTCGTCCCGGCTCGCGGGGTGGACGACGCGCTCGCCGCGACGGCGCGGGGTTATGTCGAGAGAGCGCTGGCGAAGCTGGACTACGTCGGCGTGCTGGCGATCGAGCTGTTCCAGGTCGGCGACGGGCTGCTGGGCAACGAGATGGCTCCCCGCGTCCACAACTCCGGCCACTGGACGATCGAGGGCGCGCGGACGAGCCAGTTCGAGAACCACCTGCGGGCGATCCTCGGCTACCCGCTTGGCCAGACCGACGCGCTCGGCGCGATCGGCCTGCGGAACCTCATCGGCACGATGCCCGACCCGGCTGCCGTCCTCGCCATCCCCGACGCCCACCTCCACGACTACGGCAAGGCCCCCCGCCCCGGCCGCAAGCTCGGCCACGTCACCGTCCGCGCCGCCGGCGAGGCGACGCGCGACGCGCGGCTGGCGCGGGTTGATGCTGTGATGCGTCTCACGAGCGGGCAGGCAACGCTGTCGGACACGGTTCCGTAGACCATCAGCCGGAATGCAGTAGCGAGAAGCGATCCGCGATCCGTGTCCTCTCCGGTCGAATCCAACGCGTACGGGCACTAACGTAGCGGGCCACGCGACTCAGCCTGTTCCTGCGCAGAACTACGAGCGCGCATCCTGCTACTACATGTCCTCTGTGTGGATGGATAACCGACGATAGACACATACTCGAGACTGCGAAGACTAGAGCGGTTCTCATAAGGATTGCCTCAATGGCTTGTAGCCGCAGCCGTAGAACCAGCCGCGCGCATCGGCAGGCGTGATCCGGTCCAGTCCCTCTCCGATGGCGCGCTCCAGCGCCTCCCGGGTGCGGGCCAGCGCCTACCGCAGCCAGGTCTTCAGCTTGCTGAAGGCCCACTCGATCGGTGTGAAGTCCGGCGAGTACGGTGGCAGGAAGCGCAACTCGCACCCGGCAGCCGCGATCAACTCGCCCACCCGCGCGCCGGTGTGCACGGACAAGTTGTCGAGGATGACGAGCTGTCCCGGCCGCAGCCATGGCACTAGGACATGCTCGACGTAGGCCGCGAACACCTCGGCGGTGATCGCCCCTTCGACCAGCAACGCCGGCCCCATCCCGTCCAGCGTCAGGCACGCCAGCAAGGTCGTATTCGGTCCCGGGTTGCGGGGCACACTGGCGGTAGCCCGCGCGCCGCGCGGTGCCCACGCGTAGCGCTCGGCCATGGCGGTGTTGGTGCCCGTCTCATCGACGAAGACCAACCGGTCAACTGGCACGGGCATCATCGTGGCCCACCAGGCAGCCCGCTCAGTCTCGTCGCGTTCGCGGGCTGCCATTGTCCTTTTTTTCGCGACCAGCCGACGCGCTTGATCGCCCGCGACATGGTCGCCGGACTGAGGCGGGTTCCGTGCACCGTGGCCCACTGCTCGCAGTGGTCAGCCAGCGTGGCCGTCGGATGCAGGCGTAGTTGTAGCACGAGGTCCGCTGCCTCGTCGCAGGCAATGCGCGGTGGTCGGCCGGGGATCGGCTGCGGGGCCAGTTCCCCTGCGGCCGCCAAGCGCAGATAGCGATTGATCGTGCTGCGATCGACCTGGAAGAGGCTGGCGACCTCGGCCTTGGGATGGCCGGCTCGCACGGCCTCAACGATGCGCTGGCGCAGATCAAGGCTGTTGGCCCGCATGCTGACGGCTCCTCTCCAGCGTCGGCAGCATCCCACCAGCGTTATGCTTTTGCAACTCGCTCTAGAACTTGCTCGTCAGCACCGTCGACATAGATCATTACGAACAATCTCGCATTTCGCATCTCGCTGTCGCTCTAGACAAAGGACGCGCATCGTGATACGATGGTGTTGCTTCTTCTCAAATTCCCAGAACGCGAAAGGAGCGGTCAGCGATGGTAGCCATGCGGCTCGTCAGGCTGTCTGCGGCTCTAGCTATCGCGGTGTCGGCGCTTACGCTCACAGGCACTGTTAGTGCCGAGGGCTCCCATGGGCAGTACCCGGATCTGGGGTCGTTGTATTCACAGGTCGATGGAGTGTCAACGCCGATTGCCGTCGGCTCAACCGTCGCAGTTGGTGAACTGAAGCCAAGTGGGCCCGGCTCTGCAGACGACGAGTGCTCCTTCGGGACTGTGAAGGTCGGCGCTGTCGGCGACCGGTATAGCCAACCGTCGGAGATCGTGATACGCGTGACCGAGGACTGTAGGATGGTCGTCCAATCAGTCACTGAATCCAGGAGAATACCCACGGGGCCGCCGCCAATCGTCTCGACATCTGAGGCATCGCTGTTCGCGACCTCGACGCTTGGTGTCGCGTATTCCACGTACAACGACTTCATCGGCATCGATCTGACGTATGTCTACGCCGAACTCACGTATCTTGACGACGGGTCGTCCGTATACGGCGGCTACAACGAGTGGCATGAATGCTATACCGCGCCGGATGGTTGGAGTCAGCGCTACTGCTATACCGCGTGGTCTCCTGGAGGTCCGTCGGAGGTTTGGTCATGGACGTTGGGCGGCTTCCAGTACGCAGGAGGGAACTGGCTACACGAGCACCAAGCCGAATACGACGGTTGGCCCGGAGGCGGCTACAACTACTGGTGCTCGCATTCCGGCTCCCTCGTCCCCCGTGGCGAATGGGACTGTGATGGAGGGCGCTATACCTGATCCTGCCCCTTGCAGCGTGGCGAAACGGAGCGGCATATGTCTCAGGGAGTATTACGTGACCTCGTATGGTTGATTCCCGCGTGTTCGCTGCTACTCACCTGGTACGGTCTGTCTCGCCCGTCATGGAAGGCGATGCTTGTCGCCGCCGCGCTCTCGTTCGTGTTCGGCGTCATCACGATCTTCAGTATCGGCATCTTCATCTTCGCGTTCTGCACGCTCCAACTGATCGCCGTCGTCTTCATGCGCCGGAGCGCCCGCGCGACCTGAAGCGTTCGCCAATGCGGGTGGGTGGGCGGCAACCGCTGCCGCTGACGACTTGTAGGGGAAGCGTCACGGGCGCCGAAGATGCTCAACCGCTAGCACCAACGCCACCCCGATCGCCGCGCCGATGAGGATCGGCAGGCCGCTGCTGTCGAGCCGGCCCAGGAGCGCCAGGCCGATGACGACGCCGAGCAGCACCGCCGCTCCGCGCAGGAGCGGATTCTTCCGCCCGGTTCGTTGGGGTGGTGTCGCCACTACCGCCTCTCCCTCAGCCGCGCTGCTAGTGGTCGAGCGTCAACCCAAGCGCGATGCCGACTGCGAGTCTCTGCGATCGCTTGTCTGTCGTGCGATCGTCGTCCGGCTGCCGATCGTCGTCCGGCTGCCAATCGTCGCTCATGGCTCCTCCTTCGCCACGACCCTACCGCATGTCGCGATCCAGAGGCCAGATCGGCCGGCGGACGCGGCGATAGGGCAGGCTGAGGAGGTCGGGCGAGGAGAGCCCTGGCCCGTCGACCTCGATGATCCCGGCGGCCAGGGATTCGAACGCGGCCCGGAAGTGAACGCTGGACTTCAGGACGATGATCCGGCGCGACTCCGGCTCGATCCCGGCCACCCGCAGGAGCTCCGGATCGAGCGCCTGAACCCGGTTCGTCGCGACGATCACCTCGACCGGCGGGTCGCCGGCCTCGACGACCGCGGACGACCCTAGCCGCGTCGTCATCCCGGTCCCCATCGGCCCGCGGTTGACGAACGAGAGGTCGCCTGCCCAGCGCACCCGCACGTCGAGCTCGAGCGTCGGGCCGTGGAGATGGTCGGTCTTGCCGCCAAGCTGTAGCCGTCCGCGGTTGCCGGCGCCGATCGCCTCAGCCGCGCGCACTGCCTCCGGGTCGGCGATCGTCGCGACGACCGCGCCATCGGCGCGGGCCGCCAGCAGCGCGGCGAGGATAGCCGTCCCGTCGCCGGACGCCCCGCCGCCCGGGTTGTCGGCGACATCGGCCAGGATGACCGGCCAGCGTTCGGCTGACATCGCCAGCCTGACTGCCTCATCCACCGGCGTCAGGTCCGGCTCGAACAGCGCCCGGCGCTCC
>DAOKZM010000311.1:0-4509 GCA_035325665.1 Thermomicrobiales bacterium
GGCAAGCGCATGCTGCGCCACGTCGCCCGCTACGCCGACCTCTGGGACGGCGGCGGCAGCCCCGAGGAGTATCGGCGACACGACGAACGCCTCGTCGCCGCCTGCCGCGAGATCGGCCGCGATCCGGCCAAGGTCCGGCGCTGCCTCTCGACCGGCGGCGACCCGCTGGAGTCCGAGAGTGCCTTCCGCCAGCATGTTCTGGCGTACCATCTGGTGGGAGTTCGCGACTTCATGTTCGACCTGCCGGTCGGGACGCCAACGGCAGTCGTCACGGACATCGCCGAGCGCGTGGTCCCCGCGCTGCGGGCCGAGCTTGGCGGCGCGGCGGGCTGACGCGGCGATACCGTGACGTAGAAAGGGAGTGACAGCGAATGATCGTCACGACGACGAACACGGTCGATGGTCACACGATTCGGGAGTACGTGGGCATCGTCACCGGCGAGGCCATCCTGGGCGCAAACCTCTTCAAAGACCTCTTTGCCGGCGTCCGCGACATCGTCGGCGGCCGGTCGGGCGCCTACGAGAAGGAGTTGCGGAAGGCGCGCGACATCGCCATTGAGGAGATGATGCAGCAGGCGAGCGAGCTGGGGACGAACGCCATCGTCGGGGTAGACCTCGACTACGAGACGATCTCGCTCGGCGCGAGTGGCGGGATGCTGATGGTCTCGGCATCGGGCACTGCGGTTCGCATCTAACGTATCAGGCCCACCCCGGCCGGCCGGAGTAGCGACGCCAGGCCATCAGGACGCCGACCGCGAGGATCGTCATCCAGGTCTTGCCGACGATTTGTCCGCTGAGGAAGTCGAGCGAGCCGAACGCGATCCAGAGGAACAGCACCGAGTCGGTCACTAGCCCGACGACGTTGGACAACGCCACCGCGCCGATCCAGTTGCGCTCGCGCAGCGGTGTGTAGACGGCGAAGTCGAACAGCTCGCTGAAGAGAAACGCCGTCGCGCTGGCCAACGCGAACTGCGTCGAGACGATCGCTGAGAGCAGCGCGCCGACGACGATGGCGACCACGACCCAGGAGCGTCCCAACGTGTCCTGAGTGATGTCGCGCAGGGTGAAGGCCAGGCCGGCGAAATAAACGCCGGCCGGCGCGACCAGGCCGAAGCCGACCGACACCACGCCGAAACGATCGATGGCCCAGTTCGCCGCGAAGACCGTCGCGATGTAGCCGGTAACCGTGATGATGCCGATGGTCCTCGCCCGGTCCGCCATGCCCTGCCTCTCGGTCGCCCTGTCCACTCGATCACAGCGCCGCGCGACGACGAGTTCGTCGTCGCGCGGCCTCTGAGTGTACGCGGTAGATGCTCGCTGGGTCAGCCGCGCGAGGGGTAGAGGATCATCTGAGTACAGCGAAAGAGCGCCAGCGTCTTGCCGCTGTCGCGATGCGTGACCGTCGCGTCCCAGACCTGCGTCGTGCGACCGCCGTGCACGAGCCGCGCCTCGCACTCGACCATTCCGTCACGAGCCGTGCCGAGGAAGTTGGACTTCAGCTCGATCGTGGTGAACCCGAGCGCGCCATCTGGCAGGTGCGCCCGGGACCCGAAGCCGGCGGTCGTGTCGGCGATGGCGACGATGGTCGCGGCGTGCAGGTAGCCGTTCGGCGCCATCAGGTCCGGACGCACGGCGAGTTCGCTAGTCAACCGGCCCTCCTCGACCGACACGATCGAGATGCCGAGCAGCTCGACGAGCGACCCAGGCGACCAGGCGTTCAGCGCCTCGACGGTCGAAAGCTCGGGCCGCATGCTACAGCGTTCCCTGAACCGACTGGATGCCCTCGCTCAGCGCGCCGATGTCCTCGGGCGTGTTGAAGAAGTGGAGCGACACGCGAGCCGCCTCGGGGTTGTTGATGTACTTGACGACGAATCGGATCGTGACGTCGTGCTCCTGGGCCAGCCGTGCCGAGAGATCCGGGCCACTGATGCCGTCCACGTTGAACGCGATCAACCCTGCTAGCGCCTCTCTTGGCGTCACCATCGTGACGCCCTTCAGTCGCGATAGCTCGTCGTAGGCGAGACCGGCCATCCCTTGGACCCGCGATGTCACCCACTCTTTGCCGAGGTCGCTCGCGATCCAGCGGGTCGCGGCAGCCTGCCCGGCGGTCAGGATCGTGTTGCGGCCGGCGGTGTCGAAGCGCGCCGCGCCGAGGGCCGGCGCGTACGACCCGCCGTAGTAGTCCAGCGTCCCCATCGTCATCCCGCCCGCGACGAAGGTCTGCTCGAAGTCGCCGACGCGGTCGGCGCGGACGTAGAGCATGCCGGTGCCGTCCGGACCGCACATCCACTTCTGGCCCGAGCCAGCGTATGCATCGACGCCGATGTCGTGGAGATCCAGGTCGAGCGGTCCGTAGGACTGCGCGGCGTCGGCGACGACGAGGACGTCGTGCGCGTGCGCCATCTCGACGAGCTCCTTGAGCGGCAGCTTCGCGCCGGTCGTATAGGAGACGTGCGAGATGACGATCATCCGCGTCCGCGGGGTGATCGCGCGCTCGAAGGCCGCGACGACATCGGCGGGGTCACCGCCGCCGAGGCCGATATCGACGACCTTGACGCGGACGCCGAAGCGCCGCTTCACCAGGAAAGACGGCGCCATCCCGCCAGGATGCTCGATATTGCTCAGCAGCAGTTCGTCGCCCGGCTGCCAACGGTAGCCGAGGATCGCGACGTACATCCCATCGGTCGTGCTGGCGGTGACGGCGATCTCGGACGGCTCGGCGCCGACGTACGACGCGACCGCCTCGCGGACCTCGTTGCGCCTGCGGCCAATATTCGGGAAGTGATCTGAGTCGATGCGCGCCTTGGTCAGGTCGTGCCGCATCTCCTCCTGCATCGCCTCATAGGCGACGAGCGGCAGCGGGCCGCAGGTGCCGGTGTTGAGATAGACGGTGTCGCTGACACCCGGCAGCTGGTCGCGGACGGCGTTGATCTCCGCCATGATTCCTCCTCTGGCCGTAATTCCCCCGATACCCCTTCCGAACGAGATAGCCGGTGCATGATAGCCGGAATCGGCGGCCGGCGGCAGGGTTCCGTTAGCCGCGCATCGCGCCGAGCCGGTCGAGGATGGCCGCGCCGGTGCGGATGCCCATGAAGAACCGTCGCACCTCGAGGTTCTCGTTCGGCGCGTGATTCGACTCGTCGGCGTTCGCGTACGGCACGCCGAAAGCCGGCAGACCAAGCACGCGCGTGAAGACGTAGTCGGGCAGGCTGCCGCCGAGGGCCGGGACGATCAGCGGCGCCTCCCCCTGGGCGGCCGTGATGCCGTCGCGGATCGGGCCGGCGTATGGCGAGTCGAGCGGTGTCTTCGACGGGTCCATCGAACCCTGGCGAATGACATCGACGTCCGGCGCGTGGCTGGCGACATGCGCGGCGACCTTCTCGAACACCTCGTCCGCGGTCTGCGAGGCGACCATCCGGATGTCGCACTTGGCATAGGCCTCGTGCGGCAGCACGGTCTTCGAGCCAAGGCCGCCGTAGCCGCCGTGGAGTCCGTTGATCGTGAACGTCGGCCAGGCCGACAGCCGCTCGAAGAAGCCACGGTCTACGGGCTGGTCCAGCTCGCGGAGGTCGAGCGACTGCTTGACGCGTTCGATGTCGACCGGCAATGCCGCCAGCGCCGTCTTCTCCAGTTCGCCGAGCGGCTGGACGTTGTCGTAGAAGCCGTCGATCAGGACGTTGCCACGGTCGTCCTTCATGGTCGCCAGCAGGTGCACCAGCGTCCAGATCGGGTTTGGAGCCACCCCACCCCAGTTACCGGAGTGGAGATCGCGGTTGGCGCCCCGGGCGCGAAGCTCGAAGGACAGCACGCCGCGGACGCCGAAGGTCAGCATCGACCGGCCGCTCTCCTCAACCGGCCCATCGCTGGTGATGACCAGGTCGGCGTCGAGCAGGTCGCGGTGCGCGGCGACGAACTCCGGCATCCGCGGACTGCCGATCTCCTCCTCGCCCTCCAGCAGCACCCGGACGTTGCAGGGCAAGCTGCCGCGCGTCTTCAGCAGCGCCTCGACCGCAAGGATGTTGGCGAGGTGCTGACCCTTGTTGTCGCCGACCCCGCGGGCGTAGATCCGTCCGTCGCGCACCTCCGGCTCGAACGGCGGCGAGAGCCAGGCGTCGAGCGGGTCGGGCGGCTGGACATCGTAGTGACCGTAAAGCATCACCCTCGGCGCGCCGGGCACCAGCTCGGACCGCGCCACGACCATCGGCCAGCCGGACGTCGGCACGCCCTGCGCCTCCAGACCGCCATCGCGCAGTACCCCGGCGATGTACTCGGCCACCTCGCCGATCCCCTCGCCCCAGGCGCTGATGCTCGGATGCCGCAGGTAGTCGAACAGCCGCTCCAGATACTCGTCCTGGTGCTCCTCGATATAAGCGAAGACGTCTTGCAGCCCGTTCGCGCTCACGCGTCCCTCCCGTCGATACCTCGTCTGACTATTCGTGGAAGATAGTACCCGCTCGTGTCGGCCGGCATGTGCGACGATGTCGCGCGATGCACGCGAGGAAGGGAGTT
>DAOKZM010000312.1:0-4491 GCA_035325665.1 Thermomicrobiales bacterium
GGATCATCGCCTGGTAGAAGGTGTCGGAGAGCGCCCGGTCGGTGACCAACGCCGGGATGATGGCGTAGAGCGCGGCGGCGAGGATGACGCCACCAGCGTAGAGCCCCTCGAACCGGTCGGTGAAGCGCTGGGTGGCCGATTTCTCGCCCTGAGCCGTCTCGACAATCTGAATGATCTTGGCCAGCGTGCTCTCGCTGGCCAGCTTGGTGACCTGGACGTGCAGCACGCCGTGGCCGTTGATCGTGCCGGCGAAGACGCCATCGCCGGCACGCCGGACGACCGGCATCGACTCGCCGGTGATCGCCGACTGGTCCACCGCCGACTCGCCACGAATGACCTGGCCGTCGGCCGCGATCCGCTCGCCATTCTTGATGATGACGACGTCGTCCAGCCGCAGCTCCTCGACCGGGACGATCGCCTCAGTCCCGTCGCGCAGCACCCGCGCCTCTTCCGGGCGCAGGTCCATGAGCGCGCGGATGGCGCTGTAGGTGCGACCCATTGCGTAATGCTCGAGGGTGTTGCCGAGCGAGAACAGGAACAGCAGGATCGCGCCCTCGACCCAGTGGTCGATGATTGCCGCGCCGATTGCGGCGACGATCATCAGCAGGTCGACGTCGATGTGGCGGCTGGTTAGCGCGGTCTTGGTCGCGAAGGCGCCGCCCGCGATGTAGGCGACGACATAGAAGGCGACCTGCACGTCGTGGCCGATGACGCCGGCCTTGCCCAGCCCCCAGCCCAGCACGAGCGCGACCAGCGTCGTGATCGTCGCTGCCGCCAGCCCGTAGCGATCCAGCCAACTCGGCTGCTCTTCTTCAATCTTGTGTCGGTGTGGCCGAAGCTCGGTGTCATCTTCGGCCGGGACCACGGGAGCACCCGTGTCTACAGCCATTCAAACCCCCTGTTTCTTCTCACCGGCGCCGCGTCGGACCAGTTGAGAATCATTCTTATATAGTATCAAATCTCAGCCGTGTCAGCCGCAATAACGGGTTGACCCTGCCTCGTTACAGTCGCGTGTCAATTGTCGGGCCTCGGGGCGCGGGATGAGGGATGGGGGATGAGTGCGGAGCGAGTGTTTCAGCCAGCGTCACTTGCCGGCTCGGCAGCCAACCTCGTAGCCCTGTCATCCAGCGCCCGGGCGCCAACGCCCAGAGGGCGCCCGGACGATGGCGCCCGGCACGCGAAGGATCTCCCCCGGCTGGACGCAGCGACCATAGGGAGACTCTTCGGCTGCGGCTCAACATGACAGGAGGCGGGACAGGCTGTCGAGCCCGACGGAAGAGCCCTGACGGACCGACAGGACGAGGGATGGCCGCCGTTTGCCTGGGAAAAGAGACGGGGACAGGGCATCGCACCCTGTCCCCGGAGCGTCTGTCGAACGAGGTATGGCTAGGTGTCGGCCTGGACGGCGGGGAGGTCGTCCACCGGCAGTTCGAGCGGCGGCTCGGCGGCGACTGGTTCCGGCTCGACGGCTGGCAGCACCTCGACGTCGTCGGCCAGCAGGGCCAGCGCGACGACCTCGTCCATGCTCTCGACCCAGTGGAAGGTCATCTCCTCGCGGATCGTCTCCGGCACCTTGACCAGGTCGCGTTTGTTCTCGGCCGGCGCGAGCATCGTGCGGATGCCGGCGCGGTGGGCGGCGAGGGTCTTGTCGCGCAGGCCGCCGATCGGCAGCACACGCCCGCGCAGCGTGATCTCGCCGGTCATGGCGATGTCGTTGCGCACCGGCCGGTGGGTGACCGCTGAGATCAGCGCCAGCGCCATCGTGATGCCGGCCGAGGGGCCATCCTTCGGCGTCGCCCCCTCCGGCAGGTGGATGTGCAGGTCGATCTTCTCCTGGAAGTTCTCCGGGATCTGCAGCGCCTCGGCCCGCGAGCGCGCGTAGGAGAGCGCCGCCCGGGCCGACTCCTGCATCACCTCGCCGGCCCGGCCGGTGATCGTCAGGTTGCCGCGGCCCGGCATGCTGGCGACCTCGACCGGGATCAGCTCGCCGCCGACCTCGGTCGTGCCCAGGCCGATCGCGACACCGACCTGCGCCTCGCCGATGCTCTGCTCGAAGCCGAAGCGCTTCGGCCCCAGGTACTCCTCCAACTTCGCCTCGGTCAACTCGACCTTCCCGCGGCCGTCTTCGCCGGCCCGGCCCTTGACCACGTCGCGGGCGACCTTGCGGCAGATCGCCGCCAGCTCGCGCTCCAGCGCGCGGACGCCGGCCTCGCGGGTGTAGTCGCGGATGATGCGCTGCCAGACCGGCTCGGGGATCGTGAACTGGTCCGGCTCGAGGCCGTGGGCGGCGGGCTGTTTCGGGAGCAGGTGGCGCGCGCCGATGCCGACCTTCTCCGGCTCGGTGTAGCCGGTCAGCTCGATGATCTCCATCCGGTCGCGCAGCGGCCGGGGGACGTTGCCCAGGTAGTTGGCGGTCGTGATGAACAGCACCTTCGACAGGTCGAAAGGCATGTCGAGGAAGTGGTCGGTGAAGTCCTTGTTCTGCTCCGGGTCGAGCACCTCGAGCATCGCCGAGGCCGGGTCGCCGCGATAGTCGGACGACATCTTGTCGATCTCATCGAGCAGCACGACCGGGTTGGTCGTGCCGGCCGTCTTCATCGCGCCGATGATCCGGCCCGGGAACGCGCTGATGTAGGTGCGCCGATGGCCGCGGATCTCGGCCTCGTCGCGGACGCCGCCGAGGCTGACGCGGACGAAGGCGCGGCCCATCGCGCTGGCGACCGAGCGGCCGAGGCTGGTCTTGCCGACCCCCGGCGGGCCGGCCAGGCAGAGAATCTGCGCGCCCATCGTGGCCGAGACGCCCTGGTCGTGGGTCAGCTTGCGGACGGCCAGGAACTCGATGATGCGCTCCTTGACCTGCTCTAGCCCGTAGTGGTCGGCGTCGAGCACCTGCTCGGCGTGGTCGAGGTCGAGGTTGTCCTCCGTCTGCCCGCTCCACGGCAGCGCCATGACGGTGTCGATGTAGTTGCGGACGACGGTCGCCTCGGCCGAGACGGCTGGCATGCGCTCCAGCCGCAGCACTTCCTTGTTCAGCCGGTCGGCGACCAGCTCGGGCAGGTCGGCGTCGCGGATCTTCTGACGCAGCGCCTCGATCTCGTTGCCTCCCTCGCCGGACAGCTCGTCGTGGATCGCCTTGAGCTGCTCGCGCAGGTAGTACTCGCGCTGGTTCTTGTCGATCTGCTCGCGGACGCGGTTCTTGATGCGCTGTTCGAGGTCGGCCATCTCGACCTCGGTGGTCAGGTGGACGGCGAGGTCCTCCAGCCGGCTGGCCGGGTTGAGGTTCTCGAGGAACTCCTGCCGGCGGCGGACCTCGTTGATCAACTGGGTGGTCAGCAGGTCGGCCAGGTGACTGGCGTCGTGCGTCGTGAGGATCATCTCCATGATCTCGGCGCTGAGCTTGTTCTTCGTCTCGTTGTAGCGGCGGGTCAGCTCGCGGGTCACCTCGATCAGCGCGGCGGCCTCGGCCGGTGGCGCCTCCTCCTCGTCGGCCGGCTCGGCGCGGACGGTGTAGAACGGGCGAGAGTTGTCGAATTCGACGATGTCGACCCGGTGGAGCCCTTCGAGGACGACCTGGATGTTGCTGCCCTGCTGGCGCTCGACCGAGACGACCTCGGCCAGCGTGCCGACCGAGTAGAGGTCGTCCGGTCGAGGGTCGTCGGCCTCCGGGTCGTGGTGCGCGGTGACGACGATCCGGCTATCTCGCGCCAGCGCCTCCTCGACCGCCTGAATCGACCGGCTACGGCCGACCAGAAGCGTGACGACGTTGCGCGGGAAGATGACGACGTTCTTCAGCGGGAGCAGCGGATAACGGACCGAGTAAAGATCGTACCGGCTCATCTGTGATAACCATCCTCATTGGCCCACGGTGCTCACGAGCGCCGCGACGGGGCGTCCTGCCGTCCCCTTCGGCGTGCGGTCGTAGCGGTCTGGCGGCGGTGCGGATGTCGTTTCGGAGTCGGCACGTTCGTCTGGCGCGGGCCGGCCGACGCCCCCCACTTGCATCGCCGAAACCGTCGTTCGCCAACACTGACCGCCGCGTCGTTGCTACCCCATTGTAGCCCATCACCCGGCTCGGGGTGACTGCCCGGCGCGGGACGCGCGCCGCGTGCGTCATGCTGGCATCGCGTGTGGCGGCAGTATAACAGGGCGTACGTTCGCGGTCTAGACGTTCGGCCGGTGATGATTCGTCCCGCCAGCGGGTGGGATGCATGGTGACTGGCGGTCAGCGCTGGCGCAGTTGTCGTATCGTCCGGCATGCCGGCGACCGCCGGGCGACGGGGAAGGGACTCGTGACGACGATCCTGTTCGTGCGCCATACCGAGGTCGAGAACCCGGACGGGCTGCTCTACGGCCGGCTGCCGGGATTCCGCCTCTCGGATGCGGGCCGGCGGCACGCCGAGCGGGTCGCCGGCGCGATCGCCGGCCGGGACATCGCCGCGATCTACAGCAGCCCGCTGCTGCGCGCACGCCAGACCGCCGCGATCATCGCCG
>DAOKZM010000313.1:0-2018 GCA_035325665.1 Thermomicrobiales bacterium
CCGATGAACCGCGCGTCGAAGCTGACGACGAGCTCGGCGTCCGCGAACGGCCAGGGGTCGAGCGCCAGAGAATCGGTATCCGGTATCGACCAGAGACGGAGGGGCTGCGCAGCCGCGTCCATCGCCGGCGCGTTCTGGAACGCCCGCTCAGCCTGCACGCCTCCGCATATCGCGAGGGACATCGCATCCCAGAGCGCGACGTACCGGCTGTTCCGCGCGAGCGTCTCGTCCTCGGCCGCGGCGGCCGTGGCCGAGTCGGCGGCCAGCGACGCGATCCAACCTGCCTGCCGCCGTCGCTCGTCGGCGAGAAAGCCCGAGATCAGCGCGGCGTCCTCGGAATCGAGCCTGGACAGATCGCGGCTGCCGTATAGCCGCGTGCCGTGGAGCGATGTCAGCAGTGCCGGGTAGCGTCCGAAGGCGAGCGCCAACGTCGACGCCCGCTGCCACATGCCGATGTGGGTCGCGATCGGCAGCTCGAGGAACGTGTGTGGCAAGCCGGTCTCGGGGTTAAACGTCGGCGAAGACTCCCAGTCGAGCCACCCGATGTCGTGGAGCATCGTGCCGGCAACGACGCTGTCGCGCGGTTCGACCGGCGCGGTCCAGCCCGCGCCCCACGCCGCCGCGAGCTGGGCCGAGAGACGCGCGTGCGCGGGCTGAGTCACCGCCAGCCAGCCTTGATCGATCGCTCTCAGCAGCATCGGCCTCCCCCGTCCTCAGACAATCCCGTTGCGGAACGCCCAAGCCGCGGCCTGCGTGCGGCTCTGAGCGCCGATCTTGGTGAACATGTTGGTCAGGTGGCGAGCGACGGTCTTCTCGCTGATGAACAGCTCGTCGGCGATCTCGCGATTGGACCGACCGGCGGCGGCGAGCCGCATCACCTCCAGCTCGCGCGCCGTCAGCGGCCCGCTCTCGCGCTCCGCCGCTTTCCGGCTATGCGGCAGGAGGTCGGGCCAATGCCGCGTGACCAACGCGGAGACATCGGCGAGGTATGGCGCGCGGCGCACCACGTCCGACCGAAGCGCCTCGTCGCCAATGCGGTCGAGAATCGTTCCGACGAGCCTTGCAGGTTCGCGGGCGGCGTCGAGCGCCTCCTCCTCGTGACCAGCCGCCAGCAGTGCCTCGACACGAGCATGACCCGCCGCGAGCTGCAGCCAGACCAGTGGCGTGCGACGTTCGGCGAGCCGCGCCGAGGCGGCGGTCGCATGGCCAATCGCCGACCGCGCGTCGGAGGCGACAAGCGCGATCCGCGCCAGCGCAAGATCGAGGCGAACGTCCCAGATTGCGCCGCCCGAAACGCCAGCGGCGCCTCGCAACGCTCCCTCCGCTCGCTCGCGGGCCTCATCGTATTGGCAGTCGTGCTCGAGCATCTCGACAAGCAGCGCGGTCGCGTCAGGCAGGCTGCCGCTAATCGTCGCCGTGGCGTCGTCCAGAGCGCGGCGAGCGATTCGAACCGCGTGCTCGGCGTCGCCAGCCGCAGCGTGCGCACGCGCCTGAGCGACGACTACCTGCCGGCGGAGCGACCAATCGCCGACCGGCCGTGCCGCGACACGCTCCATCGCCGCCGAGGCACGCTCTGCGTGGTCGAGCGCACGCGCGCCGCGGCCGACGAGCCAGTTGCTTTCGGACAGCCCGACCTCGACCATGGCGCCGACTCGTGGATCACGTGCGGCGTCCGCCCAGCGCCGCGCTTGGGCGCCCCGGTCGAGCGCTACTTCATACCAACCGTTCGTCCGGCAGTAGAGCTGCGTCGACAGGAGGGAAAGTGCCTCGGCGCGCGGCTGGTCGGTCGCGCCGGTCATCCGGTGCTCGGTCGCTCGTAGCCGGCGGATCTCCTCAAGGAACGAGACGAAGCTGCCGGCGTGCTCGACGGACGATGCCTTGGTCTCGACGTCACGGCGATAGGCCAGCGCGATCAACGTCGTCGTCTCGCCGCGCCGATCTCCGGCACGCTGGTGAGCGTCGAGCGCCGCCAGCAATCGATCGCGCGGCTCATCCTCGCCGAGCTCGCCGAGATTGGC
>DAOKZM010000313.1:2028-4491 GCA_035325665.1 Thermomicrobiales bacterium
GGCCGTTGCGTGCCGCGTCGAGACGCATCGCATGCTCGCCGAGATTGGCGAGCGATGACTCCACCACACCCAGCTCCTGCAGCACGAGTCCCCGCGCGCCGGGGGTCTTGTCCGGCGCCACCGTCAGAGCGCGCCGAAACGCCTCACGTGCGCGGCGGAGCTCCGCCGCCTCGCGTCGCAGCGGCGCTGGCTCTCCAGCAGTCCGACCGGTCGCGGCCTCGCCGACCGCCAGCCAGAGCTCGAACACCACATCAGCGTCGAGGCCGTCAGCTATCGAAGTCAACTCACCGGCCAAGTTCGCCGCGCGCGACAGGTCACCTCCGGCCACCAGTGCGCGGGCGGCGCGGACGAGCGCTCGTGCCCGAAGCTCCTTGTCGGACTCGGCGCGAGCGAGCTGCTCCAGCAGCCTGGCGCTCGCGAGCCTGTCTGCGGGATCGCCGACGATAGCCAGGTAACTGTCACGCTCGATGACGAGGGGGAGCCGACCGGCGCCGGAGACGGCCGCGGCTCGCTCGGGCGGCAAGCCGGCGAGGACGTCCAGCGCCGCATCGAGCCAGCCGACGGCGTCCTCCCAGGCGTGGACACCGGCCGCGACGCGAGCCGCCCGCGCAGTGGCGTCAAAGGCTCGCTCAGCGTCGCGGCCGCGAATCGCGTGATACGCAACGCGCTCAGGGTGGGATCGAGCGCCCGGCTGTGCCGCCAAGGCGCGGGACAACGTATCGTGGATAGTCAAGCGCCGTCCATGCCCCACGCCGGCGTAGAGCCGGTCTCGATAGAGCTGGTGGGAGAATCGCCAGCCAAACCCATTCGGCCCGTCTTTACGTTGCAGCAAGCCGAGCGAGCGACCTATGGCCAGCGTCTCGCCGACGCGATCGACGAGTTCGCCCGCGATCGACGCGACGACCTGCCGCAACACCTGTGGGTCGATCTCGGTGCCGGCGACGGAGGCGACCTCCAGGATCTCTCGATCGCGCGAATCCAGCCTAGCGAGACGCTGATCCAGCAGCGAGCGAATGCTCACCGGGATGTCGGCCGTTTCGAGCTCGCCGAACGTCCAGCGGCCCGCGTGGCGGCGAATCAGCCCCTCCCGGCTCATGTGGCCGACCAGCTCGACGACATACAGGGGCACGCCCTCCGCCTGGCGCTGGACGATCTCGGCGAGTGCGGCGACCTCGGAGAGAGGCGCACCGAGCTGCGCGGCGACGATCGACCGCGTCGCCTCCTCCCCCAGGCGCCGCAGCGGAAGCACTCGGCCCGCCGGATCCCGCGAGACCTGCGCGACGAACCGATCTCCAGCGCCGGACACTCGCGGATCGTCGCCGCGATAAGCAACGACCAGCACCAGCGGGACGTACGTCAGGCTGCGCATCAGGCGACGAAGAACAGTCACGGTCGAATCGTCGAGCCATTGAGCGTCATCAACGATCAGCGCCAGCGGGGCATGCGCCGCGTGGGCACGGACGACTTGGGCGATGTGGTCCGCGGCGGCCAGCCGCTGTTCGGGTTCGCTCATCCCACGTGGCAGTCGCTGGAGGACTGCATCGAGGCCCTCATCCCGTTGCTCTCCAGGCTCGCTCTGTCGCTCCAGCTCGGCGACGAGCTCCCGGATCGGCGCCAGCGCGACCGGCAGGGTATCCTCGTCGCAGACCGTCCGCGCCACGCGAAACCCAAGTCGCCCCGCGCGCTCGCCGACGGCATTGAGCAGGCGCGACTTTCCGATCCCCGGCTCCCCGGTCACGAGCACGACCCGTAGCTGACCGCCCCGGGCCGCGGCTAGGATCGCGTCCAGATCGGCAAGCTCGCGCTCGCGGCCTGGAAGCGGGACGGACGTCGTCGCGGCATTTACGGTCATGGATACAGCCGTTCGCCGTCGTCGGCCTCGAGGACTATCGCCTCGGTCGGGCAGAGCTCGGCGGCGAGCCAGAGCAGATCGTCGGCGGCTTGGACAGGATCGATCAGGCGGGCCTTGCCGTCGTCGTCGAGGATGAATACCTCCGGCGCGGTGACGACGCAGTTCTCGGCTCCGATGCACTTGTCACGGTCGATTCGAATGCGCACCGTCGTCCCGCCTCCGCAGTCGCTCGTCGACTAAGCACTGTACGACGATTGTAGTGGTTCAGACCGGCTAGCCGCGGAGCGCTCGCGCGAAACGGCCTGGAGCCAGCACGATCGCCCGCCGTCGGGGCTGGTTCCAGATCGAGTTCCGTCGACCTGCGAGCGCGACGACGATGCGGTCGCGAAAATGAAAGCTGAGCGGGTCTCCGCTCTGGCCGAGGGTGGCTGTCCTGCTCGTCGCAGGATCCCAGACGGTCGCGACACCAACCGCCGCCCGCGGGTGCGCCACCTGCCTTGTGCAATGGGTCACAATGCCGCGGAGTCGCTGCTAGACTTAGCGCCGTTGTGCCTCGGCTACGGCGGAAGCGCCTCCTGGAGGGGTTGGGGAGCATGGAGCAGGGATGAACA
>DAOKZM010000314.1:0-4457 GCA_035325665.1 Thermomicrobiales bacterium
GTTGCGTGGCGACGGGCAGATGGCGTGGGCGTTGGAGTGCGTGGCGACGAGGGGATCCTCGCTAATCGCCGCGACGTCCCAGAACCCCTTCTCGTTCAGGTGCGACATGTCGATCATGATCCCGAGACGGTTGCAGTCGCGGATGAGCTGCTTGCCGGCGTCGGTCAGGCCGTCGCCGACGTCCGGGCTGCTTGGGAAGCGGAACGGCACGCCCTCACAGAAGCGGTTCTTCCGGCTCCAGGTCAGGCCGAGCGAGCGGACGCCGGCCTGGTAGAACACCTCCAGCGCGTCGCCGTCGGTATCGAGCGGCTCGGCGCCCTCGAAGTGCAGCACCATCGTAAAGACCCCGTCGTCTAGGCCGCGCTGCAGCTCCGCCGCCGTCCGGGCGATGCGGATCTTGCCGCCGGATTCGCGCTCGGCGCGGAACAGCCTCGCGAGATGGCTCATCGCCTGCTGCTGCGCGTAGGTGAGCTCCATCATCGGCGGCCGGTTCGCCTCGTCGAGATAGCGGCTCATCGCCGCCTTGGCGCGCTCCTCGGGGTCGGCGTCGCGGAGCTCCTCCGGCAGCGGGTCAGCAATGAAGACGGCGAAGAAGCCACCACCGAGGCCACCCTCGGCGGCACGCGGCAGGTCGATGTGACCTTCCTCCGAACGCTCGAAGATCGACCGACCGCCGGCCATGCTGAGTACTGTGTCGTTATGTCCATCGAAGATCACCGGAAACCTGGTGGCGCTCACTTGTGTCTCCTCCCGTCTGAACGGCCGCCGTCGCTGCGGCCGGCGGGCAGCATACCTGCGCTTGCGCTCGCGGTCGAGAGACGGCGCCGCTTTGACTCGTAGCCGCGGCGCTGCTAGAGTCGCCCGCGAATCGTCCGCGGCGGGACAGTCCTGCCGCTTGATTTCGATGCTGGAGGGCACGTGGGTACCGAGTCGTCGCTGAACATCGATCTCCTGAAGCGCCTCTGCGAGTCGGCGGGCATCGCCGGCCGGGAGGATGCGATCCGCGACATCGTCCTCGACGAGATGCGCTCGCTGGTGGACGAGGTATCCGTCGATGCGCTCGGCAACGTGATCGGGATCAGGAAGGGGACCGGCGGACCGCGGGTAATGATCCTAGCCCACATGGACGAGATCGGCTTCCTGGTCAGGCACATCGACGACAAGGGGTTCATCCGCGTCCACCCAGTCGGAGGATTCGACCCTCGCGTCCTGCCGGCCCAGCGCGTCCTCGTCCACGACCATGCCGGGGAACCGCTGCTCGGTGTCATGACGACGGCCGCCAAGCCGATCCACCTCCTCGACCCGGGCGAGGTCAAGCCGCCGAAGGTCGATGAGCTCTATGTTGACGTCGGACTGCCCGCCGACGAGGTCCGCGCCAAGGTCGAGGTCGGCGACATGGTGACGCTCCAGCGCACCGTCGAGACGGTCGGCAACAACGTCATCGGCAAGGCGTTTGACGACCGTATCTGCGTGTTCCAGATGCTGGAGGCGCTGCGCAAGCTCGATAGTCCGGTGGCGGCCGAGATCGTCGCGGTCGCGACGACCCAGGAAGAGGTCGGCCTGCGCGGGGCGATCACGTCGTCCTACGGCGTCGACCCGGACATCGGGATCGCTCTGGACGTGACACTGGCGATGGATATCCCGGGCGCCCAGGAACAGGATCATGTGACGAAGCTGGGCGCGGGTGTCGCGATCAAGATCATGGACTCGTCGTCGATCTCGAGCTACCCGCTCGTCCGCCACATGCGAGAGGTCGCCCGCACGGCCGGGATCACCCACCAGATCGAGATCCTGCCGCGCGGCGGCACCGACGCTGGCGCGGTCCAGCGGACACGGGCCGGCGTCCCGGCGATCACGCTGTCGATCCCGACACGCTACGTCCACACGGTCAACGAGATGTGCGCGAGAAGCGACATCCAGGCCGCGATCGACCTGCTGGCGGAGTACCTCCGGCACGCCCATGAGGGCGCGTATCGCCACGAAGTGGGTCAGGACTGATCGCCCGAATCACCCGATTGGCGAACGAAACACCCGCGGAGCAACGGCTCCGCGGGTGTTTCGGCGTATGTCTGCAGGGTTAGGAGCGCTGGGTCGAACGACGCTGGACGACCACGAGCGCCAAACGCGGCATCAGGACGTTGAACAGGTCGCGGGCGACGAGGGCGAGCCCGGTGACGGCGATGGCAATCGCCGCGGCCGGCCAGAGCGTATCGAGGGCGATGAACTGAAGACCGGTGAGGCTGAGCAGGATACCCATTGCCGCGAGCGGCCGGTCGTGCGAAACCGCGTAGACGAACAGGCCGGCAGCGTAGGCAATGAAGATCACGTACGCGACGATCATCAGAATCATGTTCCTCCCACTTCGACTCCGTTGTCGAACCGAGACATCCACTTGTCTGCTACCAGCCTAGTGCTCCTGCTCTCCCGCGGCACCTATCGTCAGTCCGGCTTCTCACGTCCAGGAGACTAGTACCCTGACCTGTCCGAGTGGACAGCCCTGCCGCCGCCGATCCTTGTCGCCGCCAGCGTCAGGGGCTATAGTAGCGTCATGTACGTACAGAGTGAACAGACACAGCCAGACGACCAGATGACCGTTGCCGACGCGCACCGTCGGTTCATCGACGAGGATCTGCGCCTGTCGCCGCGCTCTCGTCGCACCTACGACTATTCGATCCGGCGCTTCCTCGACGTCGTCCGGAAGGACTTTGGCCTCGACCCGCAGACAGCGCCGGTGACCGACCTGACGATCGAGCACGTCACCGCCTTCGTCGCCCGCGAGATGCCGCGCGACCTGCGCACGCCCGAAGAGGTCTCGCGGATGCGCACGGTCCAGACCCAGCTTGCGGCGGTGCGGAAGTGGTACGCATACCTTGCAGCCTACGACTTCCACCCCGACCTGCCGACCGACAAGCTACGGACTCGAGTCCGGGCGATGATGCCGCGCTTCACCCCGCCCCCGCCAGACATCCACCTGGACGACATCGAGCGCATCGTCGACTACGTCCTGAGCCTGCCCCACGAGACGAAGCCGAATCTGGAGCTGCGGCGCCTGAAGGTCCGGGCGATGATCCTCTTCCTCTATCGCACTGGTGTCCGGGTCTCGGAGCTATGCGCCCTGCGCCGGCGCGACGTCGACCTGGAGCGCGGCGCGGCGTCGATCTATCGTGCGAAGGGCGGTAAGAGCCGCACCGTCCTCTTCGACGCGGCGACCGCTGAGGCGCTCGTTGCCTACTGGACGGCGCGCGGCGACCAGGGCCGCGGGACCGGCGCCTTTCCTGCGTTCTCCGGACGTGACAAACTTGGGGAGCCGGGGCGCAACATCGCGACCCGCACCGTCGAGCACATCGTCGCCGAGCTGAGCACCGCCGCCGGGGTCGAGGCGGAGATTACGCCGCACTCGTTCCGGCATGGCCTCGCTTCCGAGCTCGTCCGTCGTCGGGTCCGTGAATCGACCGTCCAGACGCTCCTAGGGCACGCGTCGCCGGCGACCACGAGGATCTATGTTCACAAGACCGCGCAGGAGGTCGCAGACGAATACCAGGACGCGTTCGGCCAGTACCGCAAGCCGGCAGGCGGTTAGCGTCCTCGTCCTCGCGCTCGCGATCCCTTCTGGCTGCACCGCGCCACGCATCATCCGCGAGACCCCGACGCCCGGCATGACCGACGCCCCAACCGCGACGGCCACCGCGACCGCCGTTGTCCCCACTCTCGCCGCATCGCCGACGACCGCTGCGCCGCCTTTCACAATCGACCGCGTCGCGTTCTCGACCCGCATCGACGACAGCGATGCGCCGGTTGCCGAGACGACGGTCGTCTCGGAGAAGGCGCGCCAGATCTTCCTCTGCGTCCACGTCTCGGGGATCCGAGCGGGCGCGCCGTTCCGGGCGTACTGGATCGAGAACGACCAGGTCATCGGGCAGAGCGACGCGATCTCGATCGAGACACGGGGCCGGCCGACCTGGGTGGCGCTGGAGTACCGCCCGCCCTTCCAGCTCAAGCCGGACGCAGACTACGCGGTCGAGCTGCTGATCGACAACGAGAAGATCGACCGGTACATGTTCCGGGCCGGCAGCGGTGATCCGGCCAAGGCGATCGCCGAGGCCGCGTTCGCCAGCGGGTTCAACGCAGCCGGAAAGCCCACCGGCGTCCGCATGACCTTCCCGTCTGACGCGCCGGAGCTCATCTTCCGCGCCAGGATATCGAACATGGTCGATCCGGCCGGCTGGAACTTCACGACCCTGTGGTACCGCGACGACGTGCTGATCGCGCAACTCGGCGCGGATCCGACGGACGACCCGCGCCTGCTGGCGTTCACGTTGCGGCCCAACGGGAGCCTGCCACCGGGATCATATTCGGTGTCGCTGCTGCTGAATGGGGTGGAGACGCGGACGGTGCCGTTCGAGATCACGGCGGCCGGGAGCACGGCGTCGGAAGAGCCGTCCGAGACGCCGACGATG
>DAOKZM010000315.1:0-4452 GCA_035325665.1 Thermomicrobiales bacterium
AAGGTGCTTCTCCCGGTCACGAAGTCGATCGCCGAGCGCTTTGGCGTGCTCCGCGGCAGCCTCTCGAGGCAGACACGCGATCAGGTGGGTGATCTGGACCTGCTCATCGCATCGACCGCGATGGTGCATGATCTGACACTCCCGACACGGAACCAGCGCGACTTCCAGCTCATCCCCGGCTTGAACCTCTACGAACTGCATGAATAGACGCCGCAATGCGCGGCTCCTTACAGCGAGCGTCCCGGCGCCGCTCAAATCGATCCAGCTCGGCGCCGATCGACGGGAGGACTGATGCTGCCGGTACCGTGCTCGCCCCGGTCGTCCTGCTCCTGCGCGGCGCGCCGGAGGTGGCGCGCTGAGTGCTACGATCTGTGCTGGACGATCGCACCGATCGAGGATGAACGCCATGAGCACGACGCACACCATCACCATCAGCCTCGACGATGAGGAATACGATCGCCTCACCAGCGAAGCACGACGCCGCAGCATCCAGCCGGAGGCGCTGGCGCGCGAGTACATCCACCAGAACTTGCCGGAGGAATCCGAAGAGGCCGGCGACGTCCTCCAGCGCACGATGGCGGCGCTGGAGGAACTGCGGTCGATCCGGGAGGACGCGCGGCGCAGAGGATATCCAGCGCTTGACGCTGTCGAGGTCGTTCGCGAAGGCAGACGCGAGCTCGAGGAGCGCTCGGATTCGCTATGGCCATCGTAGTCGACGCGAATCTCGTCATCGCACTTGCGGTGGACGACGACCGCGCTCCAGCCATCACCACCCAATTCGCGCAGTGGACGCGCGATGGCGAGCGGCTGCACGCCCCAGATCTGCTGCCATATGAGGTCGCCAGCGGATTGACCCGCATGATTGCTGCGGGCGCGTTCCCCGAGGATGATCTGGCACGAGCCGCCGCAACGATCCGGAGCCTGCCGATCGTGTACCACCCGCTCGACGACCCTGCCGGCGCGGTTGAGATCGCGCTCCAGCTCGGCCGGCGGAGTGCCTACGACGCCGCCTACATCCTCCTCGCCCAGCACCTCGACGCCGAGCTGTGGACGTTCGACGGGCCGCTGGCGCGCAACGCGGCCGGACATGGCCTGCCGGTCCGGCAGCTCGACGCGTAACAGAACGGGGAGGGGATCGCTCCCCTCCCCGCGCCACGCCCGTGGCTGATTGGAAGGTCTACTTCGGCGGCGGCGGGACGAGGCACATGAGCGGATCGCTCGCGTTGCCCGACCCATCGACCGCGACGATCGCCATGTCGCCCTGGCCCTTGATGTGCCAGGCGACGGCGCCGCTCATCGGCTCCTGGCTCGGTGTCGCGCCATTCGCCTCGGTGTACTTGATGTTCGTGCCAACGGCGAACGGTCCGAAGACCGTGCCGGTGCCGGTATCGACGACGAAGATCTCGATGTCCTCAGCCGGCCAGACGGCATCCTCGGCATTGAGCTGGTAGAAGCCGTCCTGGTTCTGACCCTGGCCGCCGTTGCCCGGCGCCTTCGGGATCTTGCCGCCCGGGTTCGGCCCCTGGACGCAGGCGGTCACCGGCGGGGTCGTATCGACCCAGTCCTTGGTGGCCGTATCTGAGCCGTAGGTCACGGTCCCATCGGCGTTGGTGAAGCTGGCGACGATCGTGTCCGTGCCGAGGCCGGCCGGACCTTGCATCGCCTCGTAGGTGAAACTCACCTGGCCGTTCGCGTCGGTCGTGCAGTCGGCGTTGACGCTGCAGGTCCCACTTGCGCCAGCGTTCGGACCAGTGGTGATCGTGAACACGACCGGAACGCCAGCCAGCGGGCCGGCGGTACCGGCCGTCACCGTCGCGGTGACGGTATGCGTCTGACCCGGCGTGCCGAGCTCGTTGACCGCCGTCTCCGGCGTCAGTTCAATGCCCGGGACGTGGATCAGCTTCGTCTCGTAGATAACGTTGCCGCCATCGTCGGTCATGACCTCGCCGTTGAGCAGGGCGACATCGCGGCAGGTGTAGTCGCCGCCCGCCGCCCCGGCCGCCACCGAAATCGTCTCGACGAACGCGGCGTCCTCGCCACTGGTAACGGTCTGGCTTGCCGGCGCGAACGTCGTGCTGATCGGGTCGACGCAGGTGCTCTGCATCGAGACCTCGACCGGCAGATTGCTCAGGAGCGCAAGGATGGCGTTCGACACCTCGTCAGGCGTCGCGCTGCCGAAGAACGTTCCACCGGTTGCGCCGGTGATCGCCGTCGCCTGGCCGGTGTTGTCCAGACCGTCCGCGCCGCCGCTATCGACGTTGATGGCGAGGACGGTGATTTCGGCGGCCTGCAGCGCGGCGATTGCGTCGGCCATCGTGTGGCCGTTGCTCGGGTCGTGGCCGCTGGCGTCGCCGAACCAGACGATGATGCTCGTCGCCGGGTCAGGCCGGAAGCCGGCTGTGCCCGGCTGAGCAAGCTGCCAGAGCGCGTTGATCTGCCCCTCGGGCGTGTCACCGCCGCCGCCAGCCGCCCAGGTGTTGATCGCGTTCTGGACGTCGGTGGTGTTGGCGGTGATCTGCTGGTCAACGGCAAACAACGGAGTGTCACCCTCGTCACGGTACTGCGCCGCGCCGAACTGCGCGGTCGGCTGCGCGGCGAGGACCGTGTTCATGATCGTCGTGGCGTTCGTCTGGACGTTCGCGATCGCGCCGCCCATGCTGCCGGTGGTATCGGAGAGGAACATGATATCCGGCAGGGGCGGGAACTCGGGGGTATGGATCGTCTTGTTGACGGTCGTCGACTCGCCGGGGAAGACGGTCGCCTCGACCGACATCGGGTCGAGGCCCTGAGCGAGCGCCGGCCCGATGCCGCCGAGGCCCAGGAGCAGGAGCATGATGGACAGAAGAGCGGCGAAGAAGCGCCGCCGCGTCGTCGTCATGTGGTTCGTCCTTTCCCAGAAGAACCCAGGCCCACATGTCTTGCGCGCGGCAGCCGCCTTGCTATACTGGCTTTGCGGCGGAGCAGTGCGGCCATCCGCGCTGTTTGCCCTCGGAACCCGGGGAGCGCCAATCTCTCCGGGTTTCGTCGTCTGAAGCCTGTTCGTGCAGTAGGCAAATCCTCTCTCCGCGCGAGCGGGGCTACGCTACCGATCCGTCACGATTGGCTTGCACAGGCGGGGATCAGCGCGCGCCGACGACGGGAGTCTCACGCGTCGAGCGACGCGCCATCGTCATGGTCGGTTCGGGGTGATTACTCAACCGCCGGGCGGGAGAGTCCCGCGGTCAGGCCACACCGGCGCCGGCTCGTGCCAGGCCGTATTGGGTCTCGGGCGGATCGCGAATCACCCAGTTCGACGCATAGCTCGTCGTCGTAATTCGCGCGTTGATGCCTACGACATGATGCTTCCAATAACTGCATCTTACAGCAAAGTAATGAAAACGCAAGAGGGAGCAACAATGCCGCTATAGTCGGCCATACTCGCCGCCACCGGCGCAGGGCGCGGGTGGCGGCGAGTATGGCGGTCGATCGCGGCCCGGCCAGGCTCAGGGCGTCGCGCTGGCCGAGGGGACGATACCCGCGTCGAGGTAGGCCGCGTAGCCGATCACCGTCCCGACCGGGAAGGGGATGAAATCGACCGGCGCGACAAGCGTCTGGCGCTCCGCCAGCAACTTCGACGTCGCGGGGTCGAAGATCAGCTCGGAGCGGATGCCATCGTGGGTGTAGGCGACCGCCATCCCCGGCCGGCCGACCGGGTCCTCGACCGTGCCGAGAAGCTCGACACCGGGGATGCTGGCTGCGACCTCGAAGAGCGCCGCACGCACGCCGGCCGGCGCGACCGACTCGCGCAGCAGGTCACCGACGATGACGAATGATTCATGTTCCACCGGCTGCTCGTTCATCTCGGCGCGCTTTCGAACCTCGGCCGCGAGGGCATCGGGATCGGCCGACAGTCGCTCCAGCAGCTCCGGGGTGAAATCCCAGGTCGTGAGCGGCAGCATCAACTCGCCCGCGCCGAAGCTGGCGTCCCAGTTGTGGTCTGGTGACGGAGCCGTCCCGAGCGCCGACGAATCGCCGGTCGCCTCGCGGATGCGGCCCGAACCGTCGGCGCCGATCCAGATCTCGCGGGTGAATGGGACCGACAGCGTCGTCACGGGCACGCCGCCGTCGACGCTCGCGCTGGTGTTCATCCACATCGCCTCGGAGCGAATATAGGCGAACGTCCCCGTAGTCAGCGTCGGTTCGTCCGGCTGCTGGGCGGCGACGCTAGCCAGCGTCCGCAGCTCGCGCGCGGCAGCCGTGCCGGAGCCGCGCCTGTCGTCGAGGACCGGCAGCACCAACATCAGCGCGACGAGGATCGCGACGGTCGCCGCCAGCGGGGCGAACTTCGCCAGCCGCCAGCCGCGCCGGGAGGATCGACCCTCCCGCTCGATGCGCTCGAACAGCGCCCCCCGCGCCGCTCGTCGCGCATCGGACGTTGGCGACGCCGTCTCGGCGCGGAATCCCCGGACCATC
>DAOKZM010000316.1:0-4434 GCA_035325665.1 Thermomicrobiales bacterium
CCGACTCGCCCGCAACCAACGATGACGACGTTCATCAACTGTCCCGTCTCTTCAATCGACCCCTGCGCCTACAGGTCGCTTGACTCGCGCGTCAGGATGACCTCGCACGGCGCGGCACGGAGGATGTACTTCGCCGTCTCGCCGAGCGTCGGCTGCCCGAGGTGGTCAACCAATCGGCAAGCCATGACGATCACGTCGCAGTCGCGCTCGATCGCCTCGTCGACGATCGCGGCGCCGGCCGTCCGTGCCTGCAACAGTTCCGGTTTCACCTTATGGATCTTCGGCTCTGCCTGGCCCCGAGCATATCGTTCGGCGTCGGCCAGACGTGCCTCCCCCTCAGCGACCTCCTGCGGCATGTCGGCGTCCAGCGGGAGAGACTGCTTCACCTCCACGACGTAGACGAGGACGACCTCGAGATTACGTTTCGCCGCCAGGATGCTGGCTATATCGAGAGC
Organism: Thermomicrobiales bacterium; assembly: GCA_035325665.1. Classification (GTDB taxonomy): domain Bacteria; phylum Chloroflexota; class Chloroflexia; order Thermomicrobiales; family CFX8; genus JAMLIA01. Next base: position 456 of record DAOKZM010000316.1, read on the forward strand.
ACGCCGATCACCGCTGTGGCCCCTGATCGGCACGAGAATGCGTCGGTATTGCACCCGGTTCCCCCCGCGAAGAAGTACGGTGGCCGAGCGCCCGCTCGACCGCGTTCTATCATACGCCCGATGACAAGCGAGTTATGAGTGGCATCGGCAGCCCGACGGCATGCATTGCGGCCTGGGTCGCGGAGACGTCATATCTCACGCGCCGAAAGGTCACCCGGCGTTCGGCTGGCTCGAAGAGCGCAAACGCCGCGGCGGGGTTTCCATCCCGCGGTTGCCCGACGGACCCTGGGTTGATGATGAACCGTTGGCCGGTGAGATCGAGAACGTCGCCGTCCTGCGGCAGCGATGGCCCGATGCCGCGCTCGGCCATGTCGTCGGAGATGAACAACTGGATGTGCGTATGCCCGAGAAAGCACACGGGTTCTCCGAACGCCGCGAAGCTGGCGTCGGCGACAGCAGCCGAATAGACGTTCTCCCAGATCGGATGGCGAGGGCTGCCATGGACGCAGAGGCAGTCGCCGATGATGGCGCGGGCTGGCAATCCAGAGAGGATCGCGCGATGCTCCGGACTCAGTTGACCCGCCGTCCAGAGCGTCGCGGCACGCGCGATCGGATTGAACTCGTCGAGCGAAAGCAACCCGATCGCTGCGGCATCGTGGTTGCCTAGTAACGTCAACTCGGGTGAGACAGCGATCATCCGATCGACGCACTCGCCGGGAGACGGTCCGTAGCCGACTGTGTCGCCCAGGTTCCAGACAGCATCGACCTGGCCAGCGGCCGCGAGGACGGCATCCAGCGCGACCAGGTTCGCGTGGATATCGGAGACGACGAGGATGGTCATGGCGCCCCGTGGCTGACTACGGCGCGGCGGCAGCCGCGTCGTCCTGAACGGCTCGAATTCCTGGGCGAAGATAGACGAGCAGCACCCCAACATCGGCCGGTGTCACGCCAGCGATCCGGCTGGCCTGACCGACGGTGGCCGGGCGGACGAGGCGAAGCTTCTCCCGTGCTTCGTTTCGGAGGCCGGGGATGCGCTCGTAGTCGAACGAGGGCGGAATCCCGAGGTGCTCCATCTTGCTGGCTCGCTCGACCTGTTCGCGCTCCTTCTCGGCATACGCCCCGTAGCGCAGGTCCGTTTCGACCCGGCGGATCGTATCGTCATCGAGGTTGACGCTGTGGAACGCCTCCGGCCGCATCACCATCAGTGCATCGAGCAGCGCGGGCAGTCGCGAGTCTGGGCGCTGTGCGTATTCCGCCGCGGTCATGCTGCGGCTGGCCGGCGGCAGGTCCACCGCGGCGAGCGCGGCGGAGGTGGCCGCATTGGGCGTCAGATACACCGCGTCGAGCGCCGCGACGATGCCTTCGCGGCGACGACGCTCGTCGTCGATTTCACGGCGCCGGGTGTCGTCGATGAGCCCGGATGCGTGGGCAATCCGGGCCAGTCGGTCGTCGGCAGTGTCGGGTCGTAGCAGGATACGATGCTCGGCCCGCGAGGTGAGCATCCGATACGGCTCGACGAAGTCCTGGGTCGTCAGGTCGTCGGCCATCACCCCGATATACGCCTCGTCGCGTCCGAGAGTCACCGGGTCGAGCCGGCCAGCGTAGCGCGCGGCGTTCAGCCCGGCCAGTAGACCCTGGCCGGCAGCCTCCTCATAACCGGACGTACCGTTGACCTGCCCGGCGAGGAACAGGCCGTCCACACGCTTCGAGGCGAACCAGGGCGTCAGCTCGGTCGGCTCGATCGCGTCGTACTCGACGGCATAGCCGTAGCGGGTGATCCGCGCGTCGCGCAGCGCCGGGATCGTGCGCAGGAAGGCGAGCTGGACATCGTGAGGGAGGCTCGTGTTGGCGCCTTGGACGTAGACCTCGGTAGTCCGCCAGCCCTCCGGCTCCAGGAAGAGGCCGTGGCTTTGCTTCTCGCGGAACCGCATCACCTTGTCCTCAATCGACGGGCAGTAGCGGGGGCCGATGCCCTGAATCGACCCGTTGAACATCGGCGACCGATCGACGTTACGCGCGATGAGATCATGTCCTTCGGCATTGGTCTGGACCAGATAGCAGGAGAGCTGCGGGCGCCATCCCTCCGTTCTCCCGGGGTAGACGGCCAGGGGTGGCAGGTCGAGCCGTTCGACCCGCCCGGCACGACCGGCGCGCGAGAACCAGAGTGGCACGTCCGAGCCGTGCTGCGCTTCAGTCAGGCTGAAGTCGATCGTCCGGGCGTCAATGCGCGGCGGCGTCCCGGTCTTCAGCCGCCGGAGACGGATACCGACATCGCCGATCGAGACCGCGAGATCGCGCGTCGTGCCCTCGCCCGCCCGACCACCGGCGGAGCGCCAGTCTCCGGCGATCATGTTCCCGCGCAGGAACGTGCCGGCGGTGATCACCGCCGCCTTGCATTGGTAGGTATTCCCGAAGTCGGTGACGACCGCGGTAACGGCCGGCTGCCCGCGACTGACGCGCGCCTCGATCGTGCGAGCGGACTCCTGGCGGAGCTCTACGCCCGGCTGCGTCTCTAATGCCTCCTTCATCGCCATGGAGTAGAGCGTCTTATCGGCCTGGGCGCGAAGCGCCTGGACCGCCGGACCCTTCGAGGCGTTGAGCACGCGGATCTGCAGTGCCGTCCGGTCGATTGCTTCGGCCATTGCGCCGCCGAGGGCGTCGATCTCGGCAACGATGTGGCCCTTGGCCGGCCCGCCGATCGACGGGTTGCAGGGCATGAAGCCGATCCGGTCGAGGTTCGGCGTAAGAACGAGCACCGAAGCGCCCGTGCGCGCAGCGGCCAGCGCTGCCTCGCAGCCGGCGTGACCAGCGCCGATAACGACGACATCGTAGGATGTGTGGGAGACGTGCGGCTGTGCAGGTGCCATAACGGTGGTGAAGTATAGAGGTTGCCCTTCGCGGCCCGCAACGTGCGTCTGGCAGAGACGAGTCCGTGGTGAATCCGCGGACCTGATGAGCGATGGAGTGCGAATTCGTGAGCTTCATGCGTGGGATTGTTGAGAGCACGATCAAAAATATGTCGGCGGAGGAGCGCGATCAGGCGCTTCAATCCGTGATGCAGCAGGTAGTGTCGATGATGTCGGCCGACGAGCGCCGAGCGGCGCTCATAGACATCGTCGCCCATCTCTCGCGCGATCTGACCGATGAGGATCGGGCCGGTATTCTTCGGTCGATGGAAGGGTGACGAGGAGAAAGAGGAAGCAGGATGGAACGATCGACGCGCGGAACGGCTGAGGTCGTCGGGATCGCCGCCGCCGCCGCTGCTGCTATCGGCGGTCTCGTCGTCGCGCTGAGCCGGGCTCAGGCTGACGATTCGCCGCGGATGCCACAGGTCGACACCGCGCCGATTGCGCGTGTCGCGTCGGTGGGCATCGAGCGCGGGCGCGACACCACGAGGCCGGCGATTGAGTCGCTTGCAGATGCTTACCCGGACATCCGCGAGAGCGCGAAGCACCTGCTGGCGCGACTGGGCGAGAGCGCCAGACCGGCCGCCGATCGCGCCGCGACCTCGCTACCCTCAGCGGACGAGGTCCGCGCCACCGGCGCTTCAGTGATGGAGCGTTTGCAGGAGACGGTCCAGGAGACGGTCCTTCCGGCTGCTGGCGAGGCGCTGCATACCCTTCGCGAGCGTGTCGAAGAGGGGCGCGAGCGCGCCCAGCCGCCGACGGGCCTTCTCGCGGCAACCGGGGCGACCGCCCAGCGAGCTGTCGACCGGTCGTCGCAGGCCGCGCACACGGCGGTTACGACATCCAAGAACGCCGTGCAGGAGACGATGGCAGCCGCGGTGTGGATGACGATCGCCGGGGCATTGCTCTACTTCGTTCTGCTGAGCGACGAGCAGCGCGAGAAGCTGAAATCAGCGGTGGCCAGCGCGATCGAGCAGATTCAGCTGCTCGTGCGCGACTTCCAGGGGTATGAAGACGAGTTCTAGCCCGGATTATTCATGAGTGACAACGAGGCACCGAACTGGTACAGGACT
>DAOKZM010000317.1:0-464 GCA_035325665.1 Thermomicrobiales bacterium
CCCGCCCGGCTCCAGCAGGCGGTGCATCTCGGCGAAGTACGTCCCGAGCCGCGCTTTGCCGACGTGCTCGAACATGCCGACGCTGGCGATCTTGTCGAACCGCTCGTCTCGCGCCAGCTCGCGGTAGTCGCGCACCTCGACGCGGCAGCGGTTCGCCAGCCCGGCCGCGGCGATGCGCTCGTTCGCCAGCCGCGCCTGCGGCTCGCTGAGCGTGATCCCGAGCGCCCGGGCACCATAACGCCCGGCGGCATGGAGAACCAGCCCGCCCCAGCCGCAGCCGACGTCCAGCAGTCGCTGACCCGGCTGCAGCCGCAGCTTGCGGCAGATGTGGTCGAGCTTGGCCTCCTGGGCGGCGTCGAGGTCCTCCGCGCCGGTCGGGAAGTAGGCGCAGGAGTAGACCATCCGCCGATCGAGCCAGAGGGCGTAGAAGTCGTTGCCGACATCGTAGTGCGAGCGGACGGCGG
>DAOKZM010000317.1:474-4429 GCA_035325665.1 Thermomicrobiales bacterium
ATCGGCGTGTCGTCGGACATGATGTGGAGGCTAGGCCCGGTCGCGCCGCCGCGTGTGCCGCCGCCCGAGCAGCCGCGGCGTGTCGCGCGCTATTCCCAGCTCGTCGTCGCCGGCCGGCAGCTTCAGCAGCAGCCGCAGCAGCCGGGCCGCGCGGACCGGCGAGCGCAGCGCGACCGCGATATGGTCGGCCAGTGCCGTCGCCGCTTCGATGTCGCCCTCGATGTCGAAGTCGTCGCGCAGGTACGCCTCGCCGATGGCCAGCTCCGACGGCGGCAGCAGCATCCGCCGCGCCACCTCCGGCCGGCGCAACACGAGCGTGAACCGCGCCGCGTCCCCCGACCCATCGACCGATCCATCCCACAGCCGGACCGCGAACCCACGCTCCTCCGCCGGCCCGAACAGCTCCCGGAAGACTGCCCGCGTTACCCCCGCTAGATCGCTCGCGTGTGCTGGCGCGTGCTCCGCCCGTGTCGCAACCGCGCTCGCCATGCGTAACCTCGCCTTCGCACGGCCGTGTACCGCTGGCTCTACGACTCGCCTAGGCCGCGCACGAGTTGGGCAGCACGGCGCGGGCCACGACGGATGCTCGCGCTACTGGCTCGCGTGCCAGGAGAGTCCTGACGGCGCGTCGATGTCGTCGGCGGTAAAGAGCACGCGCGGCTCGCCGGCCGTGAGCCGGCCGGCGCCGTCCCTGGACACCGGCAGAAACGAGACGCGGAACGCACTGTCAACTAGCTCGATGAACGCCAGCCCGCTGCCGTCCGGCGCCCACTCCGGGCCGACGCAGTCCAGGCCGGTCGTCAGTGCGTACGGCTCGCCGCCGTCGCTCGGGACGATCCAGATGTTATTGCCGCTGTCGTCCTGCTCGACGAACGCGATCGAGTCGCCGTCCGGCGACCAGGCGGGGTCGGACACCTGCCCGTCGACGAGCTTGTCTGCCTCGGCAGTGTCGAGGTTCAGCGTCCAGATCTGCGTCGCGCCGACGTCCTCGCGGGCGGTGAAGACGACGGACGTTCCGGTCGGGTCGAAGTCGGGGTCCTCCTGGGTGACGCTGAGCGCCGCCGACGCGTTGAGGATATAGGGGTCGAGCCCGTCGCGCTCGACGAGCCAGAGGAAGATCGGATCGGAGAGCCGCCCGGGATCGTCCGGGTCGTCGGAGTATTCATACTCGACCCCGCCCTTGTCGCTGCCGTAGACGAGCTGGTCCGGCTTGGTCGGTGACCAGTCCGGGTCGATCGCCCAGTAGGCGTAGTGCGCGAAGCGGCGCGACCACGGCTCCTCGTCCGGCCGGTGCGTCGTCATCTGCTGGACCTCGCGGCCAGAGCGGTCGGCGACGACCAGGTCGGAGTACCCCTCGGGGGACATCCGGACATAGGCGATCCGCTGCCCGTCGCTGTTCCAGGCCGGCGAGCGCGCCTGCCCATCCGCGACGATCTTCGCGACATCGCCGTCCCAGCGATAGACATCGCCGTTCGCGACGAAGAGGATTTCACCCTTTGGATCGGCGCTCGCCGGCAGCGGCGTTGCGAGTTTCGGATCGGGGACTCCGCAGCCGGCGAATACGATGAGCAAGCTGGCTAGGGCAACTGCCGCTCTCGTTGTCATCGAGCTACTCTCCTAGAGGTCGAGTGGGTCTGGCTCAACAAATCGGGGTGTGGAGGCCGCACCTCCACACCCCGATTCCTCACAGGTCTAGTATACGTCGATATAGTCCCAGCCTTGGACGTACGCTTCGTTACATGAGTAGCCGCAAGTCGGATTGACGACTCGATACCACTTGTTGGACCACTGGTTGTCATTCTGATAGAAGCTTACGGACCAGACCGATGCCACGACCGTGGAGCTGCAGCTTGGACCAAGGCGAACGTTGAGCGGGCCGTCGATGACGTGCGGTGTGCCAGCGTTGAGAAAGTCAACCGCGACCCATCCCTTCATCTGAGTACCATTGACGCACGGATCGGATGACGTAAAGCCGTAGACGACGCGAACCCAGTAGTAGCCGTTGGCGTACACTCGTCCGCCCGATGCGTCGTTGAGCAGGTCTGCCCCCGTTCCGGCGACGGCGAGGACCGTGCATCCAGTACCTGCACAGGCTCTGATATTCACAGGGCCGTCGAAGACATCATAGACGCGGCCATCTGCCCACGCCGACTGAATCGCGTATCCATCTGCCGCGAGGGCTGCGGCTTTGTCGCGAGCCTTCTCGATCGCGATGTCCTCGGGGATGATCGCAACTCCGCTGTTGGCAAGAACGGTGTTACGAGCAAGGGTCAGCCCCTCTTTGCGACCCTCGAAGAAGGGATCCGTATCATTTGACTCATCTGACTCATCCGCCGACGCTACCGGAACCGCGATTATCGTTGCCAGGAGCAGTGAGAAGATGCACAGTCGATGCCACATTGTGAACATCCTTTCACTTGGTCAACGACTGGTGGCGTCGCCATGATCTACACGGGGAGCCGGTGGACTCCGTATCGGCCCGCGGCGTGCACGTGTCTGGAGATTACCGGTGTGCCAGTTCTAGATACAGGAGCGATCGCGCCAACCGCGTGGCATTGCCCCGCCATGCGGGCGGCGCGATGGTGCCAGTGTGCCAAGCTAGTGTCACGGAAGATATCCGGACAACGTTGCGCGGATCAGCAACTCCTCGCGAGAGTCAGCGCCAAATCGCTCGCGGAGACCTGCGACCGCCCGCTCGACGGTCCTTGGGCTTACTTCCATCTGCGCCGCGATCTCGGGGACTGAGCGTCCTTGTCCCATCGCGGTCAGGATCCGCGCGTCCCGTTCAGAGATCGTTGGCGGCTCGCCGATCAGGCAGTAGCGCGTCTGGATCGCATTGACGTACGCCTCAGCGATGTCGTTGTGGAGCACGACCGTCTTGCCATTCATCGCGATCAACAGATGCGGAAGAATGTCGCGAGGCGTCAGCCCGTCCCATCGGAGGTAGCCGGAAACTCCCACCTCAGCGAGCATCAGAAGATGATCTGAGTCGAAAGCGGTTGTCAGGATCACGAACGTCGCGTTCGGGAGGATTCGACGCATCGTCCGGAGCGGCTGCAGTACCGGGTCATCACCGCTCGGCTCGGCGGCGAGCACGACATTGGGCCGGAGTCTCTTCCCGATGTCCAGCGCATCCGTCCACGAGCGAGCGACTCCGATGATCTCAGCCGTCTCGATAGTCCTGAGTTGGTCGATCAGCCCTGGCCAAGCGACGAAGTCAGAAGGGACGATCAGAATCCGGGTCCGTGCCATCGCGAACTCTCCATGGGCGCCACCTGTTCGAACCATATCAGGGGGCATCCCTCGCAGCAACTTTGGCGTGACAAGGAGAAGCGCAGTGCTCGACAAATGCCGATGACAGCCGCCGGCCGATCGTGCGAAGATACACCCACTGTCACAACGGCGCCGCGCGAAGCGGGGGAATGGGGAGGACGCATGGCAGTTACGACACTGCTGGCGAAGACGGTATTCGACGCGACCGGGGACGAGTTCATCCGCGACGGGTTCGTCCAGATCGAGGACGGCATGATCAAGGCGGTCGGGAGGCGGGAGGACCTCGGTTCGGCGGCGAGCGGCGCGCGCGACCTAGGCGACGCGACGATCCTGCCCGGGCTGGTCAATATGCACACGCACCTGACGCTGTCCGGCAGCCGCCAGTGCCTGCATGACGCGCTCAACGACACCTACGAGCAGAAGATGATGCGCGCCGTCGAGCACGCCCGCCAGGCGATCATGTCCGGCGTGACGACGATCCGCGACTGCGGCACGCTTGACTCGATCGTCTTCTCGGTCCGCCAGGCGTCGAAGGACGGGCTGATCGCCGCGCCGCATGTCTGGGCCAGCGGGAACGTGCTGACCTCAACCGGCGGGCACTGCTACTTCTTCGGCAACGAGGTCGACACCGTCGAGGAGGCGCGCCGCGCCGTCCGCGAGCAGGTCAAGGCCGGGGCCGACT
>DAOKZM010000318.1:0-444 GCA_035325665.1 Thermomicrobiales bacterium
ATGCCGGTGATCCGCAGACCGCGCTCGTTCATCGCCTGCACGTGCTCGGGAACGACGTCGACCAGCGTCACGTCGTATCCGGCCTTCGTCAGGAACGCGCCGACCGTCCCGCCGATCGCACCAGCGCCGACGATCGTGATCGGCATCTCGCGTAGGTCCATGGCAACCATCCTTCCCTCACCCTCCCTCGACACGCGCCAGTGTAACTCCTCATGGCCGAGCCGTCGCCGGCCGATGCATCCATGCCAGACATCTTGACGTAACTGACGGTACGACGAAGCGCTTGTCGATGGACGTGACCGGCGCGCACCGTTCGTGACCGACCGGCGTCGTCGTTCGGTGGCACGGAAAACGCGGCGGATTCAGGGAGATGGATGGCATACGACAGCGCCCGCCGGAGCGGCGGGGAAAGAAAAGAGGGCAAAAGTGTTTTTTTAATTTTTG
>DAOKZM010000318.1:454-4398 GCA_035325665.1 Thermomicrobiales bacterium
GACCCGACCACCGATCGTTTTTCATCCAGGTGCTTTACAAATCCGCAACATCGGCTATTCTAGGTATGAGGTTTGTCGGATTCTTCACAAACTCTACGATCGACTTGACATAGTGTGTAGTTGCTGCTAGACTTATTAAGTTTCGGTGGGTGGTGGGGATTCTGCCGATGACATGGCAGCTAGCGGATGCGGGGAGCAGAAGGAGTCTCATGACAGAGCGCGCGAACTACGACACCTACGAGTTGGAGAGGTTGGCTGCCGACGCCGAAGTCGGAGAGGTAATCGACGAGTCCGCGGAGCTCATCGATCAGGCTACCAGCGACGCTGTTTACCGGTATTTCCGCGATGTCGGCGGTCACCGCCTCCTCTCGCATGAAGAGGAGATCGACCTGTCGCGCAAGGTGCGCGCCGGGCTCGAAGCGCGCCGCCTGGGCGCCGAGGGGATCGAGGTCGAGAACGTCGACCAGGCCCTCAAGACGGCCGGCGAGGCGCGCGAGAAGCTGATCCGCCATAATCTGCGCCTGGTCGTCTCGATCGCCAAGAAGTACCGCTCGAGCGGCCTTCCGCTGATCGACCTGATCCAGGAGGGCAACATCGGCCTGATGACGGCTGTCGAGCGCTACGACCCGGAGCTGGGCTACCGGTTCAGCACCTACGCGACGTTCTGGATCCGCCAGGCCATCGGCCGAGCGGTCGCCAACCTGTCGCGCACGATTCGGGTGCCGGTGCACATGCACGACCTGATCTCGAAGGTGCGCCGGACCGAGGCGCAGCTCGAGCAGCAGCTTGGCCGGCCGGCAACCGACGCCGAGGTCGCCAAGCAACTAGACCTCGAGGTCGAGCGCGTCGAGCAGGCGCGCACGGCGATCCCGCGCACCTCGTCGCTGGACAAGCCGATCGGCGAGGACGGCGAGTCGACCATCGGCGACCTGCTGCCCGACCCGGCCAGCGACCAGGTGGTCGAGGAGGCGGTATCGAGCGCGATTCGCGACCAGATCCGCAAGTCGCTCGACCAGCTGACCGAGCGCGAGCGCGGCGTTCTGATGCTGCGCTTCGGCCTGGCCGGGCAGCAGCCGCAGACGCTCGCCGAGATCGCCGACCACTACGGCATCAGCCGCGAGCGGGTCCGGCAGATCGAGAAGGAAGCGCTCGCCAAACTGCGCAAGAGCGACCTGATCGAGCTGGCCAGCGCCGCCTGACGGCGGGCAAAACGACAGCGCACATGAGGCCCGGGCGAGATTATTCGCCCGGGCTTCGTCATCTCCGCATGCCGGACTGTAACGAAACTGCTGCACTCAGCGCCCGAAATCCATCACGCTGGTGATGCCGGGGCAGCGATGCTGACGGCAGACGACAGTTCGAGCGGCCCGGCGCCGCATGAGGAGATGGGGGTGACGGACGTGGCAGCGCGAGAGATGCGCGACCGGATCGACGACCTGCTCCACGGCGACCTGATCGCCTGTGACTTCTGCGGGAGGCTCGTCCCGCGGTCGGCGGCCGAAATGGTCAACCGCGAGGAGGCGGACCCCGACCTGGACATCGACGAAATCTGGGTCTGGGCCTGCCACGCCTGCCGGGTCGCCGCCGAGCACCGCAACGGGCTCGACGGGCTCGAGCTGGTCGAGGAGCCGTCAGCGCCCGAGTCGGTCCGCGGTTGATGGCGACCGGGAACTTGCGGCAGTCGGATGTGCCAGTAGATCCGGATCGGGACATGCATATTGTCGTACCGCCCGCGACACTCGCGATCAACGAGGTTGCCGCCTTGCTTGATGGCGCGACCGTCGAGGTTCGCGAGACCCACAAGTCGGTCGTCTTCCTGACCGCCAGCGATGCCTACAAGCTCAAGAAGCCGATCGCCTACAACTCGGTCGATCTGCGACCACTGGCGACGCGCGAGCGGACGTGTCGCGAGGAGGTGCGGCTGAACCGGCGCTTGGCGCCCGATGTCTACCTCGGTGTCGTGCCACTTACGCGCGAGCCGGGCGGCGCGTTGGCGCTCGGCGGGCGCGGCGAGGTCGTCGACTGGCTCGTCCATATGCGCCGCCTGCCGGCCGACCGTATGCTGGACTCGATGATCCGCGACCAGCGCGTTCGCTCGGAAGAGATCGAGATCCTCGGTACCCGCCTGGCGCGGTTCTATGCTGGCGAACCGGCTGCACTCATCGATGCGTCCGGCTATCGCGGGCTCCTCCTCAGCGAGATGGAGCGGAACCATGAGGCGCTCTCCGACCCCGCGCTTGATCTGGCGTGCGCGTCCGCTTCGATTCTGGCGGCGCACGAACGCTTTCTGGCGGACCGCGCCATCCTACTCGACGAGCGCGTCGCCGCGGGACGGGTCGTGAACGGGCACGGTGACCTTCGGCCCGAGCACGTCTGCCTGATCGATCCTCCGGTCGTGATCGACTGTCTTGAGTTTGACCCGCTGCTCCGAATCGTCGATCCGGTCGACGAATTGTCGTTCCTTGGGATGGGCTGCTCCCGGCTCGGAATAGGCTGGATCGAGGGGTTGCTTCTGGGCGCCTACTCGCGCGAGACGGGCGACGACCCGCCCGCGGAGCTCGTCGCGTTCTACCGATCCTTCCGCGCGACGATCTGGGCCCGCCTGGCCGCCTGGCGCCTACGAGTGACGGAAGCCGACAACGCGGCGCGCTGGCGCGACCGGGCCGCGAGCTACATCGGCGAGGCCGCCCGTTTCATTGACGCTCGCTGAGCACTTCCACGTCAGACCGCCAGGAGATCGACCAGCGAGCCATTATCGTGGATGCGGCGAATCGCCTCAGCGACCAGCGGCGCGGCCGGCAGGACGATGAGCTTCCGCTCGATCAGGTCGGGCGGAAGCCGCCACGGCGGGATCGTGTCAGTGACGACAACCCGGTCGAGCGCGGGAGTATCGAGCCGCCGGACGGCCTCATCGGTGAAGACGCCGTGGGTTGCCGCGGCGTAGACGGCAGTCGCCCCGAGCTCGCGGCAGGCGACGGCAGCACTGGCCAGCGTGCCGCCGGTGCTGATCAGGTCGTCGATGATGACGACCGCACGGCCGGCGACGTCGCCGACCACCCGGCCGGGGGTCATAACGCCGCGCTCCCGCGTCTTCTCCATCACGCCAAGCGGGACGGTCCAACCGGTCGCGCGCTCGAGCGAATCGCGAAAGCGGGCCGCTCGTTTGACCCCGCCCGCGTCAGGCGCGAGGACGGCAACCGCCAAGGGACCAGCCAGTTCGGCGGCGAAGTGCTCGACGAACAGGTTCCGCGCCTCCAGATGCTCGGCCGGGATGCGGAATGCGTTCTGGTAGGCGGCGAGGTTATGGACGTCGATCGTGACGAACCGCCCGGCGCCGACCGCCTCGAAGAGCTGGGCGACGTAGCGCGTCGTGACCGGGTCGCGCGGCTGGCTACGCTGGTCCTTCCGCGCGTAGGCGAGATAGGGGACGACTGCGGTAACGCGCGCCGCCGATGCGTCTACGAGCGCGCCGACGAAGACGAGCAGCCGGACCAGCTTGTCGTTGACACTTCGCGCTTCGTCGGACGCGAGCGAGTGGATGACGAAGATGTCGCGGCCACGGACGCTCTCGAGCGAGCGGATCTTATGCTCGCCGTCCTCGAACTCGCGTTCCTCATGACGCGCGAGCGGCACGTCAAGCGCCGCGGCGACGCGCTCGCCGAACGGCCGGCTCGCCTCGATTGCGAAGACGGCGAGGTCGCCAGTCGTCATCGTCATGCCTCCCTCGTCAGGCCGGCGCGTCCAGGTTCATCAGACGCCTGACCTCCTCGTCGTCGACCGGCGCGAACTCGCGGTAGAACTGGCCGACGGCGAAGAACGACGCGTCCTCGACCAGGCAGACGACGTCGTCCGCCTCCCGGCGCAACGCCTGCACCGTCGGCGGCGGGCCGACCGGCACGGCCAGGACGACACGCTTCGCCCCTTCTGCCTTGACCGCCCGGACA
>DAOKZM010000319.1:0-4379 GCA_035325665.1 Thermomicrobiales bacterium
GATCACGGCGGTGTTCCTGGTCGTGGAGGTCGTCGGCGCGCTGCTGACGAACTCCCTGGCGCTGCTGGCCGAGGCCGGGATCGGGCTGGCGCTGGTCGCGGCGCTGGCGCTGGCGCTCTTCGCCACCTGGCTGGCGCGGCGGCCGGCGACGCCCGCGCGTTCGTTCGGCTACCTGCGGGCGGAGGTGCTGGCGGCGCTGGTCAACGCGGCCGCGCTGATCGCCATCTCGTTGTACATCTTCTGGGAGGCGTACCGGCGGATCGGCGACCCGCCGCACGTCGATAGCGGGCCGATGCTCGCGGTTGCGGTGGCTGGCCTGGCCGCGAATGCTGCCAGCACCTGGGTGCTCGCGCGCGGCGGCGGGCACCGGCACAGTCTCAACACCCGCGGGGCGTTCCTCCACGTCGTCGGCGACATGCTCGGCTCGGCCGGCGCGATCGTCGCCGCGCTGGTGATGCTGGCGACCGGCTGGTACCTCGCCGACCCGCTGCTGTCGGCCGGGATCGGGCTGCTGGTGCTCTGGGGCGCCTGGCGGCTGCTGGGCGAGTCGGTGGACGTGCTGCTGGAGGCGACGCCGGCCGGGATCGATCCGGCCGAGGTTCGCGTGGCCCTGTCCGGCCTCGACGGGGTCGAGGGCGTCCACGACCTGCACGTCTGGACGGTCACCTCCGGGCTGATCGCACTCAGCGCCCACGTCGAGGTCGCGGCGGGCGCGGACTGGTACCGGCTGCTGCCGGAGGCGTCCGACCTGCTGGCCGAGCGCTTCGGTATCGCCCACGTCACGCTCCAGCCGGAGGACGCCGGGGCGCTGGCGGATGCCTTCCGCGGCTGTTCGCTGGACTCCCCCGAGGGGTGGGGGGTTGCCCAGCCGCGGGCCCGGCGCGCCCCCCCGCCCCCCAACGCCGACCACCGCCACTGAACCGATCTCCCACCGCGTTCCCCACCGATAGTCAATTCTGCTCAGTGTCCGTCTTCCGGGCGGCCGGCGCCGATTGAGTGATCTGCTGGATGTCGCAAGGCGCCGCTCGCCCTAATCTGCGGGAGTCGCGCAACGGCGCGCGACATCGAGTCGCGCGGAAGCGAAGGAGCACCGATGCGGTTACGCGGTTCTACCGGTATCTATGACGCCACCCTCGGCGCCAGGTCCCGCCGGCCCTCCCGGCGGCAGTTGACCCAGACACAGATCCGACGATTGGAACACCACGATGATTGCTGAGCGCGTCCTGACCCGTGGCGGGCGATCCGTCGTCATCGCCGACGATGACCTGCTTGCCTTCGCGAACGCCCTGCGCGGCGACCTGCTCCAGCCGGGGGACCCCGGCTACGAGGAGGCGCGCAAGGTCTGGAACGGCATGATCGACAAGCGGCCGGCGTTGATCGCCCGCTGCGCTGGGACATCCGACGTGGTCGAGGCGGTCAACTTCGCGCGGCGGCACGATCTGCTGGTCGCGGTCCGCGGCGCAGGACATAACGTCGCCGGCAACGCCGTCAACGACGGCGGGCTGATGATCGACCTCGCGCCGATGAAGGGCGTCCGCGTCGACCCGGCCAACCGCGTTGCCTATGTCCAGCCCGGCTGCAATTGGGGCGACGTCGACAGCGAGACGCAGCGCCACGGGCTCGTCACCCCCGGCGGGCAGGTCTCGTCGACCGGCGTGTCGGGCTTCACCCTCGGCGGCGGCATGGGCTACGTGCGCCGCAAGTGGGGCCTGGCGCTCGACAACCTCGTCGCGGCCGAGGTCGTGACGGCCGGCGGCGAGATCGTCACCGCCAGCGAGACCGAGCACCCGGCCCTGTTCTGGGGCATCCGTGGCGGGGGCGGCAACTTCGGCATCGTCACGCCGTTCACCTTCCGCCTCCACCCGCTCGGGCCGGAAGTCTACGCCGCCTTGACGATCTACCCGATCGAGCAGACCGGCCAGGTGATTCGTAAGTGGCGCGACTACGTCCTCACCGCGCCAGACGAGGTTACCTGCGATCTGTTCATCTGGGGGATGCTGCCGTCGCCGGACGTGCCGGTCGAGATGCACTGGACGCCGGTCGTCATCATGGCGGCGATGTACGCCGGCCCGGTCGAGGAAGGCGAGCGCGCTCTCCAGCCGGCCCGCGAGTTGGGCACGCCGCTGGCCGACCTGAGCGGCGTCCACCGGTATCTCGACATCCAGAGCATGACGACCCCGGTCCTCCCCAACGGCCAGCGCTACTACTGGAAGTCGCTGACGTTCGACCGGCTGGACGAGGACATCGTCGAGCGCATCGCCGACCTGACGATGGACCGGCCGAATACGCAGACCCTGCTCGCGCTGCGCCACCTGGGCGGAGCGATGGGCCGCGTGCCGGAGGACGCGACGGCGTACGGCTTCCGCTCGGCGGAGTTCAACTTCAGCGTCGATGCGACCTGGAACGACCCGACGCTCGACGACGAGATGATCGCCTGGACGCGCGCCGCCTGGTCCAGCCTCACCGAGGAGACCGGCGCGGGCGTCTACCTCAACTTCGCCGGCTTCGGCGAGGACAACGACCGGCTCGCGCGCATGGTCTACGGGTCGAACTACGCGCGGCTGGCTGATGTGAAGCGACGCTACGACCCGACCAACCTGTTCCGGGGCAACATCAACATCGCCCCCTGAAACCCGAATCACCACCATGCTCCGGACGCCGGCCGGCGTCCGGAGCGCGAAAGGAAACCGATCTTGGACACTGGAGTCCTGACCAGCAGAGCCGCTGGCATCGCGCGGTCCGTCAGCGGGCTGACGGAGTTCATGACCGATTCGGCTTGGGCGCGACGGCGCCCCGAGCGGGGGATCGCCGACTTCACCTTCGCCAACCCGCACGACCTGCCGCTGCCCGGCGTCCTCGATGCTATCCGCGCGTCGGCGGGGCCGCACGCGACGGACTGGTACGCCTACAAGATGAGCGAGCCGGCGGCGCAGGCCGCGGCGGCAGCATCGCTGGGCGACTGGTACGACATGGAGTTCGACCCGGCCGATATCGCGTTGACGACCGGCGCGTTTGGCGCGCTGGCGGTGGCGCTCAACACCGTCTGCGAGCCGGGCGACGAGGTGATCTTCTCGTTGCCGCCCTGGTTTTTCTACGAGCCGCTCGTGCGGCAGGTCGGCGCGACGCCGGTGAAGGCGCCGATCGACCCGCTCACATTCGACCTCGACCTTGTCGCGATCGAGTCGGCGATCACCCCGCGGACGCGGGCGATCATCGTCAACACGCCGAACAACCCGACCGGCAGGATCTACCCGCCCCAGACGCTGCGGCTGCTGGCCTCGTTGCTGGCGAGCGCGTCGGCGCGCAACGGCCGACCGATCTACGTCATCTCCGACGAGCCGTACAACCGGCTGGTCTTCGACGGCAAACGCCCGCACACGCCGGCCGCCTACTACCCGCACACCCTGATCGCCTACAGCTACGGCAAGGTGCTGCTCGCGCCGGGCCAGCGGCTCGGCTACCTCGCCCTGGCGCCGTCGATGCCGGAGCGCGAGCAGATGCGTCAGGCGATCCTGCTCAACCAGATGACGATGGGCTGGGCGTTCCCGAACGCGGTGATGCAGTACGCGCTGCCGGAGCTGGAGCGGCAGTCGATCGACATCGCCGCCCTGCAGCGCAAGCGCGACCGGATGGTCGGCGCGCTGCGCGAGATGGGCTACCTCGTCCGCGTCCCGGAGGCGACGTTCTACCTGCTGCCGCGCTCGCCGCGCGAGAACGACATCGAGTTCGCCGACATCCTTGCCGGCGAGGACGTCTTCGTCCTGCCCGGCAGCTACTTCGACATGCCCGGCTACTTCCGCATCTCCCTCACCGCGACCGAGGAGATGATCGAGCGCAGCTTGCCCGGCTTCGCCGCGGCGTTGGAGTGGGCGCGCGCCTACGACCTCGTCGACGCTGTCGCCGCCGACGGCTACTGACACGCACCCGGTCGGTGAACAGTGGGCGGGCCTCCGGCAATGCCGGGGGCCGCCCGCTCGTGATCCATGCGATGCGGTGCTGGGGGCTTAGCCCTTCAGCTCGATCTCGACGAAGACGAACTCGCTGTCGTTGTCGTTGATGACGTCGTGCTCGACGCCAACCCCGCGCGCGTACGACTGGCCGGCGACGAGGTCGGCGGAGACCGCGCCGTCCGGGGTCTCCAGCAGCAGCCGGCCGGTCGTCAGCGGCACGACGACGTAGTCGTACTCGTGTCGGTGCCAGCCGGTGTGCGCCTTCGGCGCGAAGCGCCACTCGGTCACGATCACCCGCTCGTTCTCCAGTTGCCGCGTCGGCGCCGCGTCTGGCGCTGCGTCAGCATTCGTCATGTCTCGTCCCTCTCCCCTCGGGTTTAGCTGGCCGTCACCTCGAACGATAGCCGATGCCAGCCGGTTGCGCCGGAT
>DAOKZM010000320.1:0-4368 GCA_035325665.1 Thermomicrobiales bacterium
ACGTGCGGCTTGGTCCGCTCAAACTTCTGCTTCGCCACGCTACCCTCGTTCCTCCTGAGCTCAGCGCGATAGACTCATGCGCATCTACGACGAATTGAACAAGCAAAAGGCCCATCTTTACGCGCTAAAGACGGGCCGGTGGGGAGAGAGGGATTCGAACCCCCGAAGCATTGCGCAGCTGGTTTACAGCCAGCCCCCTTTGGCCACTTGGGTATCTCCCCCTGGAGCCGACGGTGGGACTCGAACCCGCAAGCGGCTGTTTACAAAACAGCTGCTCTGCCTATTGAGCTACGTCGGCGAGCGATCGAGCACCGAATAGAAAGTGTATCCAGCGCGCAACTGCATGTCAACGGCGCGAGCACGGGCATTTTCACGTGATCTGAGGCGGTCGAACGAGGCCGGGCCGACACGTTCATCACTGCCGTCCAACTGACACCCCCGAGTGCCGCGAGGTTGCGCCTCGAACAGGAAGATCGGAAGGCGCCGGCCGATCACGTCGGTGGATAGCGAGCTCCTGCCACAGGTATGATTCCCTGCGTCAGACTCACGAGTTCGCGCGGCATTTCAGGCGAAGTGACCGATTGCCGGAACGGGCGCTTTCTGATATGGTTGTATGCTGAAGACGTACGCCGCCAAGCAGCGGCTGGTTGAGAGCGATTTTCAAGGAGGCCGCTCGCGGATGACATTGCAGAAGACCCAGCGAGACGATATCGTCGAGGCGTATCGAACCCACGACACTGACACCGGGTCGCCGGAAGTCCAGATCGCGCTGCTGACCGAGCGGATCAATGGGTTGATCGAGCATCTTCGCGAGCACCCGCACGATCCCCACTCCCGCCGCGGGCTGCTCAAGCTGGTTGGACAGCGCCGCCGGTTGCTTGCCTATCTCAACCAGAACGACAGCGACCGTTACCGGACGCTGATTGCCAGGCTTGGGCTGCGGCGCTAAGCTTGCCACCGATCGCGTCTTCACCAATCCGCGGCCAGAAACGTGCGAATGCCAGCCCAGGGCCACATGGTCCTGGGCTCTTTGCGTATCGTTTCTCCGTGTCGCTGACTGAAGGGAGGAAGCCAGCCACCGACGACTGACCGGGATGGCACGCGGGATGTAACCGCTACCTTTAAACACCGAACACCGCGGAGGTGAGCGTTAGGAACTGAAGCGTGGAGACGTGTCGCGCCTTCAGGCTCCAGTCCCTAACCCTCACCGCGGCAGCGCCGGCGGAGCCGTTACCCGTCCGGCATTGACGCGCCGCGCACTGATGCGCGGCAAGAAGAGGGAACAGAACAGACATGGACAACCGTCCCACCATTACCGAGGAACGCCTCACCATCGCCGGGCGCGACCTCGTCTTCGAGACCGGCAAGATCGCCGGCCTGGCCGATGGCGCCGTCACCGTCCGCTACGGAGACACGCTGGTGCTCTCCACCGCCGAGGGCGAGGACGAGCCGCGCGAGGGCATGGACTTCTTTCCGCTGACCGTGGACTACGAAGAGCGCATGTTCGCTGCCGGCAAGATCCCCGGCGGCTTCATCAAGCGCGAGGGCCGGCCGACCGAGCACGCGGTGCTGTCGGCGCGCCTGACCGACCGGCCGATCCGGCCGCTCTTCCCGTCCGGGTATCGCAACGAGGTGCAGGTCATCACGACCGTCCTCTCGGCCGACCAGGTCAACGACCCGGACATCCTCTCGATCAACGGAGCCTCGGCGGCGCTTACTATTTCGAGCATCCCGTTCCAGGGTCCGGTCGGCGCCGTCAGGATCGGCTACATCGACGGCCAGCTCGTCGTCAACCCGCTGGAGACCGAGGAGGCGAGCGAGCTCGACATCGTCGTGGCCGGTACCGCAGACGCGATCATGATGGTCGAGGGTGAGGGCCGTGAGGTCCCCGAGAACCTGCTAGTCGACGCGATCGCCCTGGCTCACGACGAGATTCGCCGCATCGTCGATGCGCAGCTGCGGCTGCAGGAGCGTGTCGGCAAGCCGAAGAAGGACCCGAAGGTCGCGCCGAAGGATGAGGCCGTCGTCGAGAACCTGCGCCAGTTTGTGGGCGGTCGGCTCGACGATGCCCTGTTCAACGCCGACAAGGAGACCCGCCAAACGGCGACGTCGGCGCTGAAGCGCGAGGCGATCCAGCACTTCGTCGAGCAGGCCCAGGCGGCAGGCGAGGATGCCGGCGCGGTCACCAAGAAGTACACTAACGCCTTCGAGGCGCTGATGAAGCAGACCGTTCGCAAGGCGATCCTCGATCGTGGCGACCGGCCGGACGGCCGCGACCCGTCGGAGATCCGGCCGATTTGGTGCGAGACCGGCTACTTGCCGCGCACCCACGGTTCGGCAGTCTTCACCCGCGGCCAGACGCAGGTCGTCACCGTCGCGACGCTCGGCTCGACCAAGGAGGACCAGCTCCTCGACGGTCTGGGACTCGAGACGTCGAAGCGCTACATGCACCACTACAACTTCCCGCCGTTCAGCGTCGGCGAGGTTCGTCGGATGCGCGGACCGTCTCGCCGCGACATCGGCCACGGCGCGCTGGCCGAGCGGGCGCTGATCGCCGTCCTGCCGGACGAGACCGAGTTCCCGTACGTCGTCCGCCTCGTCTCCGAGGTGATGAGTTCGAACGGCTCGTCGTCGATGGCAAGCGTCTGCGGCTCGACGATGGCGCTGATGGATGCTGGCGTGCCGATCTCCGCCCCGGTCGCCGGGGTGGCAATGGGGCTGATCACCGACGACGCTGGCCGGTACAAGGTGCTGACGGACATCCAGGGCATCGAGGACGCCCTCGGCGACATGGACTTCAAGGTCGCGGGCACCGAAGAGGGCATCACCGCGATCCAGATGGACATCAAGGTCAAGGGCATCACGACCGAGATCATGCGTGAGGCGCTGGCCCAGGCCCGCGAGGGGCGCCTGTTCATCCTCGGCAAGATGGCAGAGGCCATCTCGGAGCCGCGCTCGGAGCGCTCGGTCTACGCGCCGAGCATCGTCTCGATGAAGATCAAGTCCGACCAGATCGGCGCCGTGATCGGTCCGGGTGGCAAGGTCATCCGCGGCATCCAGGAATCCACCGGCACGAAGATCGACATCGAGGATGACGGCACGGTCTACATCTCCGGCGTCGGCCAGGAAGCGACCGACGAGGCGATGGCCCAGATTCGGCGCCTGACCTACGAGCCGCAGGTTGGCGAACGGCTCAGTGGTCCGGTCAAGACGATCATCCCGGTCGGGGTGTTCGTCGAGATCGCGCCCGGCCGCGACGCCTTTGTCCACATCTCCCAGCTCGCCGAGGGTCGTGTCGAGCGGGCCGAGGATGTCGTCGCCATCGGTGACAAGATCGACGTCATCATCACCGAGGTGCGCCCGGATGGGAAGATCGACGCCTCGCGGCGGGCGGCCATCACCGGCGAGATGCCGCCGCCTCGAGCCCCGCGCGCTAGTGGTCCTCGGTCGGGCGGCCCGCGTCGCGATGGTCCGCGACACGACGGCCCGCGCCATGACGGCCCGCGCAACGAGGTTGATCGTCCGGCCCAGCGTCACGAGCACATCGACGATGGCCGCCCGCGTGATTCGCGCCGGCCGAGCCACTTGAAGCCGCGGGAGTAATCGAACGGTCGATTCCGCAAGCGCCCCGGCCGCGATGGCCGGGGCGCTTCGTCGTATCCGCTGGTCGCCGGTGCTATGAGAGGCCGCAGACGGCAGCCATCGAGATCTCCGACTGGAAGGACGAATCGAGCGACGCGGCGATGAAGAGCGAGAAGAGGATTCCACAGCAGCAGAACACGATGAAGCCGAAGATGGCGACGATGATCCAGAGTGTGCGGTTCCGGCGCCAGCCATCGCGCCTCGTCGCGCCGATGCCGGACGGCCACTGCTCGGACACCGCGGTCCAGGTCGGCTCGGGCGGCGCCGCCGGTGGGGGCGCGACGGACGGCGATTGCGAGTCCGGCGCCGGCGGTCCCGCGACCGGACCGAGGACGCCCGGCGCCCGGGCCGTCGCCTAATCCGGCCCCGTGCTGCCCGGCGCTGCGTCGAGCCCACCGGGGAACTCGTCTCGCTCCGGCCCCGCGGTCTCGATCCGGTTGCCGCAACTCGGGCAGAAGCGCGCACCCTCCGGCAGGACGCTGCCACAGACGGGACAGGTATCGTGCGCGACTGGTGTCTCGCTCATGTCACCTCGTTCTCATGTGATCGGCCGCTCACGACGCCGCGTCAGCCGCATGTGAGGTCTCCTGCCAGCGCGAGACGCGCAAAAGGCCGACGATGCCGATGAGGATACCGAACCACAGCGTCGCGAAGCGGATCAGGATCGTCGCCGCGCCGGCCAGGCTGGCGGTCATCGCCGGATCGTCGATCGTCAGCAGCAGGAGC
>DAOKZM010000321.1:0-1853 GCA_035325665.1 Thermomicrobiales bacterium
GCCTAGCACCGCCGAGAGCGCCTGGATTGCCACTCGGACGACGTTGTTCAACGGCTGCTGGGCGGTCAGGGTCGATCCGCCGGTCTGGGTGTGGAAGCGCAACATCAGCGACTTCGGGTCGCGCGCGCCGAAGCGGTCGCGCATGATCGTCGCCCACATCCGCCGCGCGGCGCGATACTTGGCGACCTCCTCCAGGAAGCCGTTGTGGGCGTTGAAGAAGAACGACAAGCGCGGAGCGAAGTCATCGCCCGCCAGGCCGGCGTCGAGCGCGGCCTGGACGTAGGCGACCCCGTTGGCCAACGTGAAGGCGACCTCCTGAACGGCGGACGAGCCGGCCTCGCGGATGTGGTACCCGGAGATCGAGATCGTGTTCCAGCTCGGCAGCGCCTCGGCGCAGTAGCGGAACGTGTCGGTGACGAGGCGCATCGACGGGCGCGGCGGGAAGATGTAGGTGCCGCGGGGGGCATACTCCTTGAGGATGTCGTTCTGGATCGTCCCGCCGAGGCTTGCCAGGTCGGCGCCCTGCTCCTCACCGACGATCTGGTACATCAGCAGCAGGATCGAGGCGGGCGCGTTGATCGTCATCGAGGTCGTCACGTCGTCGAGGCGGATGCCGTCGAGCAGGCGGCGCATGTCGTCGAGGGTCGAGATCGAGACGCCGACCAGGCCGACCTCGGCCTGCGCGCGCGGGTCGTCGGCGTCCAGCCCGAGCTGGGTCGGCAGGTCGAAGGCGCAGGACAGGCCGGTCTGGCCGCGCTGGAGCAGCAGCTTGAAGCGCTGGTTGGTCTCCTCGGCCGAGGAGAACCCGGCATACTGGCGCATCGTCCACAGCCGCCCACGGTACATCGTCGGGTAGACGCCGCGAGTATAGGGATACTGCCCGGGGTCCGGCGCTGGCGCGCTTGTCACGTCCTCTGGCCGGTAGACCGGCTTGATCTCGATCCCCGACGCCGTCAGCCGTTGGTCCGTCTTCTCCCTGGTGCTCATGCCGTCGCCCTTCCCTCCCCGCCGGTCGTCGCAGCGTCGAGAGTACCATCCGTGCATCATCCATAGCAGCGGCTGGGCCAACGACGAGCCGACAGTCCTGGGCACGATGGCTCACGACCCAGTCGCGGCTTCGTTCGCGACGCTCGCGCAGAGTCGGGACTTCTTCTCGCCGCCTCAGGAGCTCTGGACGTATCACGTCCTGGAATACCAGATGAACTGACCGCAACTTCCATTCTATTCGGGACCGCTTCGCCTCCAGAATCGGCTGAAGCCTGATTGCAGCGGTGGCGATTGCCTCGTGCGGGTCGAGCGGGAGATTGGCGATAACTTCGTCCATCGTGAACGCCGCAATGTCCCGGCTTGTCGCGCTGTTGCAGAACTGGCAGGCCGTGACGATGTTCGCCTCGTGAATGCGATTGGCCAGCTCGCGGCGTTCGTTCTCGTCGAGATGCGCAAACCGTACGTCAACAGCTGCCCGGATCTGGGGCGGGTAACCGCCTTGCGCTTTTCCGATGAGATGTTCGATCGTGAGCTGCCGCCAGAGGTCGAAGTCGATCTCTGGCCCCGCTCCGCATCCGCACAGCTGGCAGATTCCGCCTGAACGTATGTGCGCTGCTCGTCCGTATCCGAACAGCGAAAGCAGGCCGGACACATCGTATGGCGCTGTCAACGGAACCTCCTCCCAACGAACACCCCACCCGACCTGGCGACAATTCGGTTGCTTCAGAGACGAAGTTCCGAGCCATCGCTATCCCCAACGGAACCGCCAGACCGCCAGGACTCCCGCAACGATGGCCACGACCGCGACGATCAGTAGTTTCTCGGGATTCCAGCCAAAGCCGAACCAGGGGTCCTGGATCGCGATG
>DAOKZM010000321.1:1863-4350 GCA_035325665.1 Thermomicrobiales bacterium
CGGCGTGGGTCAGCGGCTCGGCGTTGCCAAGCTGACGCGCGACGTCTGGCAGCACGGCGCGCGGCGGCGCGGTGCCGGAGAACATCCAGACGACGAAGAACAGGATCAGCCCGATCCCCTGCGCCGCGCGGGCGGTCGGGAAGAGCGAGGCGAGTAGGAAGCCGATCGCGCTGAAGCAGAGCATCGCCACGACGAACGCGACGATCACGCCGAGCGGGTCGTCCGGCAGCCGCGTGTCGTAGATCGCCGTCGCGATCGCGACCATGATGAGGCTTCCGGCGACCGCGACGGCCATGCCGACGATGAGCTGCGAGCCGAACAGCGCCCAGGTCGGCGCCGACGACGCCAGCATCCGCCGCAGCACCCCCTGCTCGCGATAGGTTGCCAGATGCACCGGCAGCGTCAGCAGCCCGATAGCGGCGACGACGATGCCCAGCGACGCGGCGACGTAGTAGTCGTCCCCGGAGACGCCGCGAAAGACCAGCTCGCCGTTGACCTCGTCGGTCGGCGGGGTGTCGCCGAACACCGCGGCCAGCACGAGCAGCATGATGAGGGGAAAGACGAGCGCGAAGACGAGCGCGAACGGGTCGCGCACGAACAGCTTCAGCTCGATCCAGGTCAGCGTCCAGAAGCCGCGCATCAGCCCGTCCTCACTCGCGGATCGAGCGCCCGGTCAGGGCGATGAACGCGTCCTCCAACGTCGGACGCTCGGCGCGCAGATCGGTCGGCAGGATGTCGTGCCCGACCAGCGCCGCCGCGACGAGCGCCAGCACCGGCCCGCTGCCTTCGACCTCGACCTGCCGGCCGCTGCGCGCGACGCGCCGGGCCCCGGGCACGGCTTCGAGGTCGGGCAGATCCTCACGCTCGGTCGAGAACCGCACGCGAGTGGGGACCTCCAGCCCGTCGATCAGCCCCTGCGGGGTATCGATCGCGACGACGCGGCCGTGGTCGATGATCGCGACGCGGTCGCAGAGCTCCTCGGCCTCGTCCATGAAGTGCGTCACCAGCACGACCGTCTTGCCGTGGGAGCGGATGTCTCGAATCAGCTCCCAGGTGACCCGCCGGGCCTGCGGGTCGAGTCCCTGAGTCAGCTCGTCGAGGAAGACGACGATCGGGTCGTTGACGAAGGCCAGCGCGATGAACAGCCGCTGCTTCTGGCCGCCCGACAGGTCGCCGAACGCCGCGTCGCGCCGCTCGGTCAGCCCCCATTGCTCGATCAGCCGCTCGGGCGGGATCGGGTTGGCGGCGAAGGCGGCGAATAGCTCCAGCGCCTCGCGCACCGTAATTCGGTCCGGCAGGGAAGACTGCTGGAGCTGGGCGCCGATCCGGTGGCGCAGCGCCCGCGCCTGGGTTCGCGGGTCGAGCCCGAGCACGCGCATCGTGCCGCCGTCCGGCGTCCGAAGCCCCTGCAGGCTCTCAACCGTCGTCGTCTTGCCGGCCCCGTTCGGTCCGATGACGCCGAAGATCTCACCCGCCGCGACCTCGAACGAGACGTCGTCTACCGCGACGACATCGCCGTAGACCTTGCGCAGGTGTTCGACGACAACGACCGGGCCAACACCGGGTCCCGCGGTTGTCAGGTTCGCCTCCCGCCGCTATGCCATCGGCTGCTGACTGCACGGTAGACGATCCGTATGAAACCCTCAACTCGCCGCCAGCCGCGCGAGACGGGGCGCTCGTAGCGAGCACCCCGTCCCATCCGCCATCCTCGACGGTCGAGCGCGCCTAGCGCTTCCGCACCTGGACGACGTCGTAGGCGGCCGGTTGCGGGTCGGTCGTCCCGAACCGCGCGTTGACCGCGTAGAGCCAGTGGCCGAGGTCCGCGATCGTCGTCGGGACGTCGAAGTGCGGCGAGGTTATCGTGTCCACCACCGCTCCCGACGTCAGGTCGGGCGAGAGCTCGACCACCGCGATCTGGTTGAGCTGGTTCTGGACGACGTACAGGGTCTTGCCGTGGAGCAGCAGCCCGTCGCCAGCAGTCATGACCGCGCCGCCGAGGTCGATCAGCGTCGCCGCGCCAATTTCGGGGTCAATGCGGAAGAGGCTGCCGGTCGCGGTCTGGACAGCGACCAGCCACTTGCCGTTGGCCGCCGCCTCGATGCCGTTCAGGTTGAAGCCGGGCGCGAGCTCGAAGTCACCGCCCACGGTAATCGACTCCCACTCACATGTCGGCATCCCGCCCGGACCAATCTCCGCGCGGTAGATCACGTCCTTCTGAGAGTCGGTGAAGTACGCGGCGTCGGTCGTTACGACGACGTCGTTGACGAACGTAGCGCTGGATGCAAAGTCATAGGTGCACATCGGGTCGCCATCGCTCGACGTGTCGTACACGTATCCATCACCGGTCGGCCCGCCGGCCACCCAGAGCCAGCGCCCGGCCGGGTCGAGGTCCAGGCCGATCGCCTGACGTCCCTGGCCACCCGCGATCCAAACGTCCCCCTCGCCGGTGCGGAGGTCACCGCGGTAGATCGCGCCGGTCGGGATCGA